>NZ_AP023215.1:0-300000 GCF_016593155.1 Candidatus Profftella armatura (Diaphorina cf. continua)
TATAAAAAATAATTTTATATCGACGTGTAAGTGAATATAATGAACTATAAACTGATTATTAAAATTATAAAATTTAAATATTATTTTAAAAAAAATATTAATTATAATCTTATAAGACGGTATTTTTTTAATAAATTATTTTTAATAAATTAAATCATAAAACATATGAACCCATTTATCAATAATAAATTAACATTTATTTATTCTAAAAGTGAATTTCAGCAATTAGCTCAAGACATGCTAAGTTATGCAAAAAAAATAGGAGCATCAAATTCATCAATTGAATTTAATGAAGGAGACGGTTTTTCTGTATTTGTTCGAAAAGGTGAAATAGAAATTATTGAGCAAAATAAAAAAAAAAATATGAATGTAATTATTTATATACAAAATGGAAAAAAGATATTTTATGGAAATGCTAGTACATCAGATTTTTGTAAAAAATCCTTATATAATACAATTAATTCCGCATATAATATAGCTCGTTTTACGGCTTCAGATAATTTTGCGGGATTACCTGATGAAGATACATTAGAAATGAATCCTCTTGATTTAAAATTATACACTCCATGGTTTTTATCAATAGAGGAGGCGAAATTAATTGCTTATCGTTGTGAAAATGAAGCATTTAATTTTGATTCTCTTATTGTTAATCACGAAAATACAAGCGTCACTACACAACAATCACATTTTTTATTAGCTAATAGTTATGGATTTATGCATGGTTATCCATTTTCTAGGCATATTATTTCTATATCTCCAATAGCTGTAAAAGGAAAAGAAATGCAACGTGATTATTGGTATTCCTCAAATTCTGATCCTAGAAAATTAGATCAACCAGAAATAATTGGTTTTTATGCTGCTAAACGTGCAATTTCACGTCTTAAAGCTAAAAAACTTAGCACACGAAAATGTCCGATATTATTTGAAGCGCCCTTAGCGATTAAATTATTAAATATTTTTGCGCAGGCAATATCCGGCAATTCTCTTTATCGTAAATCTACTTTTTTAGATAATTCATTAGGAAAAAAAATATTTAACTCACATATTCAGATTATAGAAGATCCTCATATTTTAGGTGCATTTGGTTCTTCACCATTTGATAATGAAGGGGTGAAAACTCAAAAACGTTTAGTGGTTAAAAATGGTATAATTCAAGGATATTTTTTGTCAACTTATTCTGCCAAAAAACTTGGAATGAAAACTACTGGAAATTCTGGAGGAGCACATCATTTAATTATGATTTCTAATAAAACTAAATCCTCAGATAATTTGAAAGAAATGTTAAAAAAAATGAATACAGGACTTTTGGTTACAGAATTAATAGGTGATGGTATAAATTATATTACTGGAGATTATTCAAAAGGAGCATTTGGTTATTGGATTGAAAATGGAGAAATTCAATATTCTGTAGAAGAAATTACAATTGCCAGTAAAATACAAGATATGTTTAAACAAATTATTGCGATTGGTAGTGATGTTTTAACAAGAAACTCTAATACTAGTGGATCAATTTTAATTGAAAATATGATTGTTGCCGGCAATTAACGGTAAAATAAAAATAAATAAAAATTTAATTTTATTCATATCATAAAAATATTTTATAAATAACCAAGAAAATATATAAAATATAATTAATATATATTATTTCGTTTTATGAGAAATAATTTTTTATAAAAAAAACGATTTACCAAAATTATTTATTATTAGTTTTTGGGATATTGGTATGTGCTTATTGAATTTATTAAATAAACATTTTAATAATTTTATGTGTTTCAGAAATATATTCTAAGTCTAGGTTTCTATTAAAGAACTTAAAAAAATAAAATAGGAGCATTAGTAACCTTAGAGGATGTATTTATTAATCATATTCATATTAATATTTAGTAAGATTGATTATATTTTTCGGTAAATAAATGATTACCATTAGGTGGTGTATAATATCATAGATAATAGTAATTTGAAAATGGCTGATTATTTTGATATGATATCTAATTTATTTAAATTACCTAAGTTCCGATATTTTTTTATTTTTAATTAAAAAATTAAAAAAATATATCATCATCTTTATTGTTATTTATTTCAGAATAAAAGCATATATAATAAAGAATTAAAAAAAACTAAAATTTACATTTTACTATTCAAGTATTAATGATTTTTTTACCAAGAACAATACCAAGAACAAGAGTATTTTAAAATTAAAATAAATTGTATTAATTTTATTTGAGTATAAAAAGGAAGACTAGTTGAGATTCCATTAAAAATTTTTATAGTTGCCTGCCTTACTGGAGTTGAACCAGTAACCTATGCCTTAGAAGGGCATTGCTCTATCCGGTTAAGCTAAAGGCAGGAAATAATAATTTATAAATATTTTTTGAAGAATATACGATTGAATAATTTATAAAAAATAAAATAATTTATTTATGATTGATAAAATAATTTTTTTATATTTTTACATAGTTTAAAAAATTTTATAAATTAAAATTATTTGTATTTTTTATACTCCCCGACCTGGGCTCGAACCAGGGACCTGCGGATTAACAGTCCGTCGCTCTACCAACTGAGCTATCAGGGATAATAAAAAATAACTGAGATTTTAAATTCTCACTAAAAATTATAATTTTGTCAAGATAATATATTTTTCAAAAATATTACTATTATAGTATTACTATATATTTACCTGAATAAAATTTACCTAAATAAAAATTTTTTGTACTAATTTTATAAAAAATAAATAAAAGTTCTTAATAAAAATTAAAATAAAAATTTTTTAAAATTAAGTAATATTTATAAAATTTCAGAAATTGTATTTATACAATATTAATATTTTTAGTATTTAAAGTTGCAATATAAATTTGATTAATTATTATTGGTATAAAATAGAAAATTTAGATTATAAATACTTTATTTTTAATTTCGTAAAATTTAAATAGAAAAATATACTTTTTTTATTTATAAATTCAAAATCATAAATAGGTACTTTAGTTTTTAATTTTTCAACAAATAATTTTCGTATTTTATAAGGTGCATTTTTACATAATTTTCAATTCTTTTTTCCATAATATACTTAATTCTGAAGAATTTAATATTGTTTCTATTATTTTTGCGCCATGTAATTAGTTGGGTTTTAAATAATTTATTCTTAATACGTTTTATTTACGAAAGAATACAGAAATCCTTTTTTCTATTTTTAGTAACAATACTTTAGTAACAATACTTAATGAACTAACTTTTCCCCCGTATAATTAAAATGATTTTGAAAATGAATTTACAATAAATAAATTTTAGATTTAATAAAATAATTAATAATTTTACTATTTTACTCAAAGTTATTACTAAAACCTTTATAAGCTAAAAAATCAGATGATTCAAAATAATAAATGATGATTTTTTCAGATAAGGTTATTAATAATATTAATATATATTTATACATTAAAATATATATTTATACATTAAAAATAAGAATTTTTTTTAAAAAATCAGCATCAATTTTTAAAGAACCAGTACTTTTAATGAATCATAGTAATTATTTTTTTCTTCTGAAATTTTTAAAAAAATATTATTGAATATTATTTTTTTACTATTTAATTATAAGTTGAAATACCGTTAAAGTGGAATAATATTATTATCATTATAATAAAACCTCTACTCTAAGATTAATTTTTAATAGATTTTTATCTGTATTAAATTTTTTTATAATAAAAAAAATTGGATCATGAGAAGTTTTTTTAATCGAAGAAAATAATGTTGATATCGAAAAAGAGATTATTTTATTCATCTAAAATTTGATATTAAAAATCAAACAATATCTGTTTTGATTTTATTTAATTTATATTAAAATTCAATTTTTGATATATATTAAGATTTAATAGTTTTAAAATTTTTATAAAAACTGTAAAATATTAAAAAATATTATATTATATATAAAGGTTTTAAAATTTCGCTATTTCATAAAAACTATATATACATGAATTCTGAAATTAAAAAAAATTATTTATTGAACGAATTTAAAATAAAAAATTTTCCAATATATATGGATTATTCAGCTACCACACCAATTGATCCCCGTGTTGTTGATAAAATGATTCCATATCTTCGTATTCAATTTGGTAATTCTGCCTCACGTAATCATATATATGGTTGGACCGCAGAAAAAGCAATAGAAGAAGCCCGTAATGAAGTTTCTCAATTAATTTATGCTGATCCAAGAGAAATTATATGGACTTCTGGTGCTACAGAAAGTAATAATTTAGCAATTAAAGGTGCTGCTTATTTTTATAAAAAACGAGGGAAACATATTATTACAGTACAAACTGAACATAAGTCTGTGCTTGATTCTACTAGAAAACTTGAGCATGAGGGTTTTAGAGTTACGTATTTGAAACCCAAAAATAATGGATTAATTACTCTTTCTCAATTAGAGAAGAAGATTTGCTCTGACACTATTTTAGTTTCTGTTATGTTAGTAAATAATGAAATTGGAGTTATACAACCAATTTTAGAAATTGGTGAATTATGTCGATCAAAAGGTATTATTTTTCATTGTGATGCAGCGCAAGCTACTGGAAAAATTGATATTAATCTCCAGAATTGTAAAGTTGATCTAATGAGTTTTTCTGCACATAAAACATATGGACCTAAAGGCATTGGAGCTTTATATATACGAAGAAATCCTCGAATTCGTATAGAGGCTCAAATTCATGGAGGTGGTCATGAGCATGGTTTACGTTCTGGAACATTAGCTACTCATCAAATTGTAGGAATGGGCGAAGCATTTCGTTTGGCTCGTATAGAAATGATAGAAGAATTAAAGCGTATATTCTTTTTGCAAAAACGTTTATATAATGGATTAATGAAATCTATTGAAGAAATTTATATTAATGGTGATATGAATAATCGCATTCCTCATAATTTAAATATTAGTTTTAATTTTATAGAAGGTGAATCACTTTTGATGGCAATAAAAGATATTGCTGTATCATCTGGATCAGCATGTACTTCAGCAAGTTTAGAGCCATCTTATGTGTTACGAGCATTAGGATGTAATGATGAATTAGCTCATAGTTCAGTAAGATTTACAATTGGCCGTTTTACTACTGAAAAAGAAATTGACTTCACTATTAAATTATTAAAAATTAAAGTTAAAAAATTACGAGAATTATCTCCTTTATGGGATATGTATAAAGAAGGAATCGATCTTCATAAAATTAAATGGGCTATTCATTAATTTAATTAAGATATGAATTTTAATTAAAATTTTTAGTTGAATTTCTTTAAAAGTAAATAATTTTTATTTTTTATAAAGGAATTTTTATGTCTTATTCAAAAAAAGTATTAGATCATTATGAAAATCCACGTAATGTTGGTGTATTTGAAAAAAATGATAATACAGTTGGCACTGGAATGGTTGGTGCTCCAGCTTGTGGTGATGTAATGAAATTACAAATTAAAGTAAATAAAAATGGGATAATTACTGATGCTAAATTTAAAACTTATGGATGTGGTTCAGCTATAGCCTCTTCATCTTTAGTAACAGAATGGGTTAAAGGTAAAACATTAGATGAAGCAATGTCAATAAAAAATACTGATATTGCGGAAGAATTAGTACTTCCTCCATTAAAAATACATTGTTCTATTTTAGCTGAAGATGCAATTAAATTAGCGATAGAGTCTTATAAAAATAAACAAAAAATATAAAAAATTAAATAATTTAATTTTTATAAAAAATGGAAATCAAAGTTACTAAAAAAGCAGTAAAATATATTAATAAATATATACAAAAAAGAGGAAAGGGTATTGGTTTACGATTAGGTGTTTATAATAGCGGTTGCTCTGGGCTCTCTTATAAATTAGAATATGTAGATGAACCAAAAAAAGAAGATAAAATATTTAAATTAAATGGTATAAAAATATTTATTAATAAAAAAGATTTTTTATATCTTAATGGTATAGAATTAGATTTTGAATTTGATGGATTAAATAAAGGATTTAAATTTAAAAATCCAAATATTAAAAATAAATGTGGTTGTGGGAAAAGTTTTCAAATTTAAAAAATATTCTTATTAATTAATAAATCATTAAAATATGAAAAATTATTTCAATTTTTTTAATTTACCTAAATGTTTTAATATTGATATGGATTTACTTGATGAAACCTATTATAATTTTCAAAAAAAAATACATCCAGATAATTTTATTCAAAAATCGAAAATTGATCAAGAGACTTCAATTAAATTATCTACATATTTAAATAAAGCATATTCGACATTAAGAGATCCATTTCTTCGATCTATTTATTTGTGTAAATTAAATGGAATTGATTTAAATACTCAATTAAATCCTAATTTTCCAAATGATTTTTTAGAACAACAAATAAAATGGCGGGAAACTCTTAATATAATAAAAAATAAAAAAGATAAGGTTGAGTTAAAAATTTTATCAAAAAAAATACGTAAAATAAGTAAAAAAGAAATGAGGATTATAGAAAATTTTATTGATAAAAATAAGTATAATTTTGCAATATTAAATATACATAAATTAATGTTTTTAAAAAAATTTAATATTGAAATTAATAATGCATTTATTTTAATTGAATCTTAACTCAATAATACAATAAAATTTATGGCATTACTTAAAATCTCAGAACCTGATGATATATTGGTTAAAAATAAATGCGTTTCAATTGGAATTGATTTTGGTACCACTAATTCACTAGTGGCAATAGTTCGAAATAATATTCCAGAAGTATTAAAAGATAAGTATGGTTATTTCCTTATCCCATCAATTGTCCGTTATCTTCCTGGGGGAAAAATATATGTTGGAAAAAAAGCAAAAACAACACAAAATATTGACCCTAAAAATACTATTTCTTCTATTAAACGTTTTATAGCACGTAATTTAAAGGATATTGATGTAAATAATTTTCCTTATGATTTTCAAAATAAATTTGGAATGTTACATATTAAAACAATTTCTGGAATAAAAAGTCCAATTGAAATATCAGCTCAGATTTTTATTGCTCTAAAAAAGATAGTTGAAAATGCTATTAATAATAAAATATTTGGAGCGGTTATTACTGTACCTGCTTATTTTAATGATATTCAAAGACAATTTACTAAAAATGCCGCAAAATTAGCAGGATTAAATGTATTACGTTTATTAAATGAACCAACTTCTGCGGCTATAGCTTATAAATTAGACAAAAATATTTCTGAGGGTATTTTTGCTGTATATGATCTTGGGGGTGGGACGTTTGATATTTCAATTTTAAAATTTAAGAATGGTGTATTTAAAGTTTTATCTGTTGGAGGTGACTCAAATCTTGGAGGAGATGATTTTGATTATTGTTTATTTTCTTGGATTGTAAAAAACGCTTTTTTAAAAAAATTATCGTACAAAGATATTAATACTTTAATGATCAAAGCGCGTGAAATTAAAGAATTATTGTCATATCAATATAGTGTTAAAATAAATGTTAAATTAAGTAGTAAAAAAATAGTTAATATAACTATTGATATGAAAAAATTTTTTATGATAACACAGCATTTGGTTAATAAAACTATTTTACTTTCTAGTAAAGCATTAAGAGACGCTAATTTAACCATTAAAGATATTAATAACGTTATATTAGTTGGTGGTTCTACTCGTATGAAACATATTTATAAAGAAGTTAATAATTTTTTTAAAACTACTTTATTAACGAGCATAGATCCAGATAAAGCTGTAGTATTGGGTGCGGCGATGCAAGCTAATTTTTTAGTTGGCAATCGTAATATTGATAATAATTTTCTTTTACTTGATGTAATTCCATTATCTTTAGGTATTGAAACTATTGGTGGTTTAGTAGAAAAAATTATTTTTCGTAATACCACTATCCCGTGTTCTTATTCTGGGGAATTTACAACATTTAAAGATAATCAAACCGCAATAGCTATCAAAGTAGTTCAAGGTGAAGATGAATTAGTTAAAAATTGTCAGGTATTAGCGAATTTTGAGTTGCGTGATATTCCTCCAATGCCCGCTGGTAGAGCTCGTATAAAAGTAACTTATCAAGTTGATGCAGATGGTTTATTATCAATTTTTGCATATGAAAAAATATCTGGGAAAAAAAAAATTATTACTATTAAACCATTTTATAATATGAATCTAGATGAAATAAAAAATAATTTAAAAAAATAAAAAAAGAATTAAAAAATAGAATTTTATAGTAACATAATTTATGATAACATAAATAATATGAGTAATATAAGTAACAAAATTAAATTTAATATAATAAATTTTTAAAAAATAAATTTGTTTTCATTTTACAAATTATAAATATGTCACAAATTATTGTTTTACCTCATCCCATTCTTTGTAAAGATGGTGCTATTTTTAATGAAAATTCTGGTATTTCTTTATGTGATGCATTATTAAAAAATTCAATTTTTATTGAGCATGCATGTGAAAAATCTTGCGCATGTGCTACTTGTCACATAATTATTAGAGAGGGCTTTACGAAAATAAATCCAGCTAATGAAGTAGAAGAAGATATGCTAACTAAAGCATGGGGGTTAGAAGAAAATTCCAGATTATCTTGTCAAGTAATATTAGGATCATCAGATTTAACTATTGAAATTCCAAGATATACAATAAATCAAGTTAAATAGAATTATTTTTAAAAAATATAGATTTATAATTTTACAAAATATATAAAATTTTTATTATGGCTGGACATAGTAAATGGGCTAACATAAAAAGAAAAAAATTAATAGTTGATGCCAAACGAAGTAAAATATGGACTCGCATCATGAGAGAATTAAGAGTTGCTATTAATTTTGGTAATAATCCTGATACCAATATAAAATTACGTTTAGCTATTGAAAAAGCTTTAAACGCTAATATACCTAAAAATAACATTTTGCGCGCTATGCAAAAAAATAATAGCAATACCACAAATAAAAATTATACAGAAGTTCGATATGAAGGTTACGGTATTAATGGGTCTGCTATAATAATTGATTGTATTACTAATAATCGCATGCGTACAGTATCCGAAATACGTAATATTTTTAATAAAAATGGCGGAAATTTAAGTAAAGAAGGATCGGTATCATTTATGTTTAAACACTGTGGTCAATTATTATTTTCACCTAATGAAAAAAAATTTGCTTTATTGGATTTAGCTCTAGAAAAAGGCGCTGAAGATGTTTTAATAGATAAGGATGATAAAATTATAATAATTACACCGCCCTCAAAATTTATAGAAATAAAAAATTCATTAGAAATACTTGGATTTAAATCGGAATTTTCTGGGATTTTAATGAAACCACATACAAATATTGTATTTAAAGATGATGAAGCTATTAAATTTAAAAAATTTTTAAATGAATTAAAAAAGTTACATGATGTTAAAAAAATTTATACTAATGCAGTAACTCTTGATTTATAAATTTATTAAAATAATTTAAATCGAATAAAAAATTTTTTATAAATAATTTAATTATTTGTGTGAAGTTAACTTATACTACATTAAAAAATAAATAAATAACAATATTTTAAAATATATTAAGGAATTTAGTGTTTAACGAAGATTACATCAAGTTATTATATGTATATGTATTTCCGTTGATATTGAAAACTATTATCTCTATTGCAATAATAGTTATTGGCGGTAAATTTATTAATGGTCTTACTATTTTAATTAAACGTACTTTAAATTTACGTTATTTAAATGAAACTTTAACTAATTATTCTATTTCTACTATTCATGTTGTATTACGAATTTTATTGGTAATGATGGTATTAGAAATTTTTAATATTCCTATAGCATCTTTTGCGACATTAATTGGGGCAGCTGGGGTAGCAGTAAGTGTAGTATGGTCTGGACTTTTATCTAATTTTGCTTCTGGTATGTTTTTAGTAATTTTACGTCCCTTTAAAATTGGAGATTATATAAATGCCTCAGGGTATGCTGGTGTTGTAAGAGATATAGGCTTGTTTATGACTATTTTAACTACCGATAATAATTTACAAGTATATGTTGGAAATAATAAATTATTTACTGATGTAATTGTTAACTATAATGTAAATAATTATCGTAGAATTGATCAGAATTATCAAATAACTAATTCTATTGATCCGAGAGAAGCAATTAATATTTTAACTAAACGCATATTATGTATTGAAAATATATTAAGTATACCCAAACCAAGTGTTTCAATTGTAAAATTTACTGAATTTGGTGTGTTATTAGGAATACGTTTATTTGCTTTAACATCAAATTTTTATCAAGTGAAAAATGATGCTAATATTATTATTGCAACCACTGCCCGTGATTTTAATTGGTTACCTCCTGCGGCTGTTTATAAAAAGTATTTTTATACCACATAATTTTATTTTGATTTCATTGAATTTTAATTAAATTTAAACTTTATAATTAAATGAATATTAATGAAAGACAAATAATAATTATTAAGACGTTAAAAGATATTAAGGCGCAAGATATAAAAGTATATGATACATCTAATTTAACTAATTTATTTGATAGAATTACTATTGCTTCCGGAAATTCTAAACGACAAATTAAAGCATTAGCTGTATCAATATGTAAGAATATTAAAAATATAAATTTTAATATTCTAAATATAGAAGGTAAAAAATCTAGTGAATGGTTATTATTAGATTTAGGGGATATAATTGTTCATATTATGAAGCCGGATATTAGAAATATTTATAATTTAGAGGAAATTTGGGGTGAAAAAGAAATTAAATTCAACTAAATATAAAATATTAAATTATGAAATTTCATAAAGATCTTGATGTGCGAGGTTCGTATTGTCCTATACCTATTTTAAAAACTAAAAAAATTTTATCAAAAATGTCTCATGGAGAAATTTTACGTATTATAGCAACAGATATTAATTTTTTCGAAGATATTCATATTTTTTCTATACAAACTGGAAATATTTTATTAAAAAAAATAAAAAAAAATAATGAATTTATTTTTTTTATAAAACGTAAATAAATTTAATTTTCTTTTCGAAGATGAGGAAAAAAAATGACATCACGAATATTTGTTGAATTAGTTAATAGCATAATTAAGCGATCAACACCAATTCCACAACCAGAAGCTGGTGGCATACCATATTCTAGTGCATGAATATAATCTATATCATAATAAGAAGATAATTCTCCATTCATTTCATTTTTTAAATCAATTTGATTTTTAAAACGCACAGCCTGTTCCTCGGGATCATTTAATTCAGAAAAACCATTAGCGATTTCATTTCCAATAATAAATAATTCAAAACGTTCTGTTATATTATTATTTGCGATATTTGATTTTCTAGCTAATGGTGAAATTTCAGTAGGATAATTAGTAATATAAGTTGGATTCCAAAGTTTTGTTTCAGTAGTTTCTTCGAATAACATTAGTTGTAATATATCTTTTTTTAAGTTAGTTAATATTTTTCTTTTATTAAATTTTGGATTAATTTTTTTTAATTCAGATTTTAGAAATAATTTATTTTGTAAATCTATTTCACTGTATTGAGGTGTATATTTTTTTATAGCTTCAATAATAGTTAATTTTTCAAATGATTTATTAAAATCAAGTAAATGACCTTGGTAATTTATTTTAGTGGTACCCATACAATCTATTAGTATTTTCTTGATCATTTTTTCTATAAATTTCATTAACCAAATATAATCTGTGTAAGCAGTATAAAATTCTATCATAGTAAATTCAGGATTATGTCGAGGTGAAATTCCCTCATTACGAAAATTTTTATTAATTTCAAAAATCTTATTAAAACCTCCAATTATAAGACGCTTCAAATATAATTCTGGAGCAATTCTTAAAAACATTTTCATATTAAGAGAATTGTGATGAGTAATAAATGGTTTAGCTATAGCCCCTCCAGGTTTATTATGTAATATTGGTGTCTCAACTTCCATAAAATCATTTTTTTCCATAAAACGTCTAATAGAAGAAATTATTTGCGTTCTTTTCTTAAAAACTTTACGTGTATTCTCATTTATAATTAAGTCAATATAACGATGACGATATTTAATTTCTCGATTAGATAATTTTTGAAATTTATTAGGAAGCGGTCGCAATGATTTAGTAATTAATTTTAATGATGATACTTTTATAGATAATTCTCCGGTATTGGTTTTAAATAAAGTTCCTTTTGCCCCCAAAATATCTCCTATGTCATAATGTTTGAAATCAGTATATAAATTTTTACCAATAATTTCGCTAGAAATATATAATTGAATTCGACCATTAGAATCTGGACCGGATGCATCTTGTAATATAATAAATGAAATTTTCCCCATAATTCTTTTAAGCATCATTCGTCCAGCAACTATGGTAAAAATTGATTTTTGTTTTAATATAAAATTTTCGATATTATCATAATGTATATGTAAATCATTAGCATTATGTAATGGATAAAAATCATTAGGAAATGCGAAACCTTTTTTTCGTAATAAATCTAATTTACTACGGCGCTCAGAAATGATAGTATTTTCATCCATAAGTAATTATAAATTATCAGTTATTTTGGTTTAATGTTATTTTGGTTTAATAAACGTTGTTTTAATGAAGCAATAATAAAATTATCTAAATCTCCATCTAAAATAGCTTTTATATTTTTAGTTTCTAAATTAGTTCGTAAATCTTTAATTCTCGATTGATCTAATATATACGAACGAATCTGATATCCCCAACCAATATCTGTTTTTGAGTCTTCTAATTTTTTTTTTTTTTTTATTTGATATTGCAATTCTAGCTTATATAATTTAGCCTTAAGCATATCCCAGGCTTCAGATTTATTTCGATGTTGACTACGATCATTTTGACATTGAACAACAATACCAGTTGGAATATGCGTAATACGAACCGCTGAATCAGTTTTATTAATATGCTGTCCCCCTGCTCCTGATGCACGATAAGTATCTATTCGCAAATCAGAGGGATCAATATTAATCTTAATTAAATTATTTATTTCTGGGTATACAAATAAACTGGAAAATGAAGTATGACGATTATTAGAAGAATCAAAAGGTGATTTACGAACTAATCTATGTATACCTGATTCTGATTTAAGAAAACCATAAGCATATTTACCCTTTATTTTTAAAGTTGCGGTTTTAATACCCGCTATTTCACCATTTGATTTTTCAAGAATTTCTACTATAAAACCTTTTCTTTCGCAATAACGCAAATATTGACGTAGCAACATAAACGCCCAATCTTGTGCTTCAACTCCACCGGCGCCAGATTGAATATTAATAAAACAATTATTAAAATCTAATGGATCGTTAAAAAATTGATGAAATTCTATTTCTTTTATTTTATCGTTTAATTTATTAATATTATCTTCGATTTCTTTTAACATACTTTCTTCTTTTTCTATATATATAATTTCAAATAAATCACGATTATAAGATATTTTATTTTCAATTTTAATTAAGTTAAAAATAATATATTCTAAAATTTTTTTTTCTTTACTAAGTTTTTTTATATATTCTTGATTTTTCCAAATATTAGGAGATTCAAGTTGATTATTAATATTATTAAGTTTTTTAAATTTTATATCGAAGTCAAAGATATTTCCGTAGTTCAATAATCTTATTACTTATATTATTTAATTTTATTTTGAGATTATTTGAGTATTCTGATTTCATTTTTTAAAAGTAAAATTTTATAAATTATTAATTATAAACATAAATCTTTATGATAAATTTTTTAAATTTGGTTTAATCCAAAATTTTCGTAGCATATTACGATTACAACTAAATTGAGTAATTTTATTCCGTTTAGTTAAAATTAATTTAAGTGATTTTAAAGATCCATTATTGAGTGCCCGAAGTAATTTAGTAAACCAATTTTTTTCTAATTTTTGAATACATTTTATCCAATAACTCCATTCGTTTAAAAAACTAGGTTCAATTAATGTATCAAGTATTATTAAGGCACGTGATCCAGGTCGTTGTATTATTTTTTCTGGTATATTTATGTTATATTTTTTATTATTACATAAACATTTATTAAATAATTTCATCCATCCATAAAGATTAAAACAGGAATCATAAAAAGGAATATTAGAAAAGTTCTTAATAATATTAAAGGATTTTTTAAAATCAGATCCTCCCCATAACCATAATGAATTAATTTTTTTTAATCCAATAATTTCCCTTTCTATATTAACTTTATGATTAAACCAGCTCATTTGTATTTCATTTTGCAATCTTCGCCAATCTTTATCTCCTTTTCCTTTAGGTATCCAATTTTTAATATCCTGTTCACTGGCAGCATATGGTGTTGCTGTAATTAATTTTTTCCAATTATCTGCTCTTATAAACCAATTATTGGCATCTCCAAATACAACAGAATATCCATTTTTTAAAAATATAGGTTCAGCTATATTAAATAAAATAAATGATGATTGATGTGTTAAAGATAATTTCCGTATATTTGTTAATATTAAACAATTAGATCCAACATGAATATGCACTGGATTTATTAAAAACCAATAACCTTGAAGAATGGGAATTCCTAGCATATGCATAACCATATGAGCAATAGATAAATTATTATAATAACTAAAATTTAATTGAGAAAAAATTTTTGAATTTAAAGAATTATTAGAAGTAATCAATCCTAAAATTTGTGCTATCCAATTTTCATGAGCAAGCGCCCTAGAAAACGGATTAATTAATTGTGTTTTTATTAAACTCTTTGTAAGTAAAATTGATAAAGAAGGTATTTTACATTTATAAATTAAATTATTTACTATCTCAAGTGGTAATAACCCAAATGGCATTAAAATATCTAAATGTTTCATATAAAAATTTTTTAAATTACAGATTAATATAAATTATCAATATTTATTTATTAAATTTATATTAATTCTTATTAATACTTTTATTTAAAAATTAATTTAACTTATTTTTTAAATATGCGTGATTAAATTTATAAAAAACCACATTAATTATTATTAATATACATAAATTATTATGTTTATACAATAAAAATTTGAATAATATTTTTTTGATATTAACATAACTTAATGATATAATTTTGATATTCTTTTAAAACTTTTTTATAAAATTATTATTTAACTCTATTTAATTTACCTAGGGAGAGGTGGCCGAGTGGTTAATGGCAGCAGACTGTAAATCTGCCCTCTTATGAGTTCGTTGGTTCAAATCCAGCCCTCTCCAAAAAATAAAAAAAATAAGTTAAATTAATTAATTTTCCTAAATATATTTGCATTTGCGGGTGTAGCTTAATGGTAGAGCTAAAGCCTTCCAAGCTTAAGACGAGGGTTCGATTCCCTTCACCCGCTCCATTTTTTCTTATTATTAAATAAATTATTGCCCTTGTGGCTCAGTGGTAGAGCACTCCCTTGGTAAGGGAGAGGTCACGTGTTCAATTCACGTCAAGGGCATTTATAAATGTAAATTTTAATTTTATTTTTTATAAAAATTCTAGATGAAAAACATATTTAAAGTAAGATACTTTTTCTGTATATTCTCGTAAAACTGTTAGGAGTATAAAATGGTAAAAAGTAAATTTGAACGAACTAAACCTCATATAAATGTTGGTACAATAGGTCACGTTGATCATGGAAAAACCACATTAACGGCCGCAATTGCAACGATATTATCAAAAAAATTTGGTGGTGAAGCAAAATCTTATGATCAAATAGATGCAGCACCGGAAGAAAAGGCACGGGGTATTACAATTAATACAGCGCATATAGAATATGAAACAAAAGTTCGACATTACGCTCATGTTGATTGTCCCGGACATGCTGATTATGTAAAAAATATGATTACAGGAGCAGCGCAAATGGATGGGGCTATTTTAGTTTGTTCTGCTGCTGACGGACCAATGCCTCAGACACGTGAACATATTTTATTAGCTCGTCAAGTAGGGGTGCCATATATTATTGTTTTTTTAAATAAAGCAGATATGGTGGATGATGAAGAATTATTAGAATTAGTTGAAATAGAAATTAGAGAATTATTAAATAAATATGAGTTTCCTGGAAATGATGTTCCAATAATTAAAGGTTCAGCAAAATTAGCATTGGAAGGTGATACAGGACCGTTAGGCGAGCAATCAATTTTATCTTTATCTAAAGCTTTAGACACTTATATCCCCACTCCTAATCGTGCAATAGATGGTGCTTTTTTATTGCCAGTTGAAGATGTTTTTTCTATATCCGGTCGAGGTACAGTGGTAACTGGTCGAGTTGAACGGGGTATTATAAGAGTTGGAGAGGAATTAGAAATCATTGGTATTAAGGATACCGTAAAAACAACATGTACTGGTGTGGAAATGTTTCGTAAATTATTAGATCAAGGACAAGCTGGTGATAATATTGGATTATTATTACGTGGAACAAAACGTGAAGATGTAGAAAGAGGACAAGTTTTAGCTAAACCCGGATCAATTAAACCGCATAAATATTTTACTGGTGAAATTTATGTTTTATCAAAAGATGAGGGAGGTCGTCATACCCCATTTTTTAATAATTACCGTCCTCAGTTTTATTTTCGAACTACCGATGTAACTGGTTCAATTGAATTGCCAAAAAATAAAGAAATGGTAATGCCAGGAGACAATGTGTTAATTACAGTTCGATTAATTAATCCAATTGCCATGGAAGAAGGTTTACGTTTCGCTATTCGCGAAGGCGGCAGAACTGTTGGCGCGGGAATTGTTGTTAAGATTATTGAATAACATATATTATTGAATAACATATTAAAATTGTATGTTAATTTTTTGAAAATAAGATATTTATATTGAAATTTTTATTCTATAAAGGGGTATAGCTCAGTTGGTAGAGCATTGGTCTCCAAAACCAAAGGTTGGCGGTTCGATGCCGTCTACCCCTGCCATATTTAGCATATTAAGGCATTAAAATGTCCAATTATTTTATAAAAATTTTTAGTATTTTTAGTGATAAAATTAAATATTTATTAATTTTTTTTTTAGCAATAACTAGTACTTCAGTTTTTTGTATGTTGTATAAAAAATTTATTTTTTTTTCTATATTAATATTAATTATTAGTTTTTTATTAGAATTTATATTGATCTATACTATAGAAAGGAAAATAATTTTTATAAAATTTATAAAAGAATCATTATGCGAAGTTAAAAAAATTGTTTGGCCAAAACCTAAAGAAACGATACAAATAACGATTACTGTATTTTCTTTTGTTTTATTTATGACATTTTTTTTGCGTAGCGTTGATAAATTTCTTGAATTTTTTTTATACAACTTAATTCTAAGATAAAAAAAATAATATGAATGCTGTAATTCAACAGTTTATACAAGATAATTTATTAACTAAAAAAATAGTTAATAGTAATAATGAAATAAATATAAAAAATAGTAATAAAGAAAATATAGAAAAATACATAAATAATAAAAAACGTTGGTATGTTATTCATTCTTATTCCGGGATGGAGAAAAATGTTCAACGCACATTAATAGAGCGTATTAATAAATTAGGTATGCAAAAAAAATTTGGTAGAATTTTAGTTCCTACCGAAGAAATAGTTGATGTTAAGAAAACTCAAAAATCAGTAATTAAGCAACGTTTTTTTCCAGGTTATGTTTTAATTGAAATGGAAATGACGGATGAAAGTTGGCATTTAGTAAAAAATACTAAAAAAGTTACTGGTTTTATTGGAGGAAAATCGAATCATCCAACTCCAATTTCTTCAAAAGAAATTGAAGAAATTTTAAAACAAATAAAACAAGGCGTAGAAAAACCTCGACCAAAAATCCTTTATCAATTAGATGAATTAGTTCGCATTAAAGATGGTCCATTTACGGATTTTAGTGGAAATATAGAAGAAGTTAATTATGAAAAATCTCGCGTGCGAGTATCAGTTACTATATTTGGTCGCGCTACCCCAGTTGAACTTGAATTTAGTCAGGTTGAAAAAATATAAATTTTAAATATTTTATGTAATTTTCTTTATAAATATAATTATAATATAATAATTAACAATAAAAATTAATTATGGCAAAAAAAATTACTGGTTTTATTAAATTACAAATTCCCGCTGGAAAGGCTAATCCATCTCCACCTATTGGTCCAGCATTAGGTCAACGTGGTTTAAATATTATGGAATTTTGTAAAAATTTTAATGCACAAACAAAAGGAATAGAATTAGGAACCCCAATTCCTGTTATAATCACAGTATTTTCTGATAAATCTTTTATTTTTGAAAAAAAAGTAACACCAGTAACTTTTTTAATTAAAAAAGCCGCTGGAATTAAAAAAGGCTCAGCAAAGCCTCATTCAGATAAAGTAGGTAAATTAACATATTTACAAATAAAAGAAATTGCAATCACTAAAAATATAGATCTTACAGCTGCCTCTATTTCAGCCGCTATGCGCACTATTGTTGGTTCAGCGCGCTCTATGGGAATTATAGTAGAAGAGGATTTTAATGAAAAAATTATCTAAACGTACTAAACGTACTAATAAACATAAATTAAAACATAAATTAAAGTTTGATAAAAATAAAATATATTCTTTTGATAACGCTATTACTTTAATTAAAGAAGCAGCGATCGCAAAATTTGATGAATCAATTGATGTTTCAATTCATTTAAATGTTGATATAAAAAGATCTGATCAAATAGTTCGTGGTTCAATTGTGTTACCATTTAGTACCGGTAAACGTATTTATATTGCCGCGTTTGTTCCTGAAGAAAAATTTGAACAAGCTAAAATGGCTGGAGCTGATATTGTTGGAATGGAAGACTTGGCTCAAAAAATTAAATCCAATGAAGTGTCCTGTAATGTAGTAATTGCTTCCCCTGAAAGTATGCATGTAGTTAGTTCTTTGGGTCAAATTCTTGGACCAAAAGGTTTAATGCCAAATATAAAAGATGGTACATTGAGTTCTGATATTTTAACTGCAATTAAAAACGCAAAATTAGGACAAATTCGATATCGTATGGATAAATCTGGAATTATTCATGCTGCAATTGGTCGAAAATCGTTTTGTAATGAAAATATAAAATCTAATATTTTAGCATTGATTAATATTTTAAATGAAAATAAATCTTCAACCAATAAAAATATATATATTCGAAAAATATATTTATCCTCTACAATGGGTATTGGTGTGCGAGTTGATTTTAATGAGAATAAAATTATTAATTAATTAAAATAATCAATATAACGATATAAATAATAATTATATAAATAAATAAATTTAATAAAAATTAATATATTAAAATTAATTAATATAATTTATTTTAAAATTAATGGTATAATGAAAATTAAAATTTTTTTTTTAAATTCAATTCTAACAAAATAAACGCATAATACATTTAATTAAAAAAATAATTTATTTATTATTATTTTTTTAAAGTGTAAAATAATTATATTTTTAAATAAAACTTAATGAATTATAAAATTAATTTTATTGTTGAATTTTAGCATTATTCTGGAGGTTAATTTTGAGTCCTGATTTGAATGATAAAAAATCTATTATTAAAGAAGTTTCTGATCAAGTAGCCAATTCACAAATAATTATTTTATCTGAATATTCTGGCATTAAAGTGAATCAATTAACAAAATTACGCGAAAAAGCACGAAAAAAAAATTTATATTTACGTGTTTTAAAAAACACTCTTGCTCGTCGTATTTTTAAAAATACTATTTTTTCTAATTTATCTTCTGAGCTATATGGTCAATTAATTTATTTAATATCTAATGATATTATTAAATCAGCTAAAGTTATTAATGATTTTTCTAAAAATAACGAAAAACTTACTATTAGAATCGGGAATTTTTCTGGAAATTTGCTTGATAAAAAAACTATAATTAAATTGGCGAATATTCCAACTAAAAAAGTTTTATTAACTCAATTATTAAAAATAATATTTTTTCCTATTTCTAGTTTTATATATGGATTATCTATTGTTTCTAAAAAAAAATAAATTTTTTAAATATGTATTAAAATAATAATATTAAATTATATTTAATTGTATATAATAATTAACTTCCATAAAACATAATTTTAAAAATATTTAGGGAGTTTTTCGATGACAATTAGTAAAGATGAGATTTTAAAAGCTATTAGTAACTTAACAGTATTAGAATTAAATGATCTAGTCAAAGCATTTGAAAAAAAATTTGGAGTATCAGCTACCGCAATAACCTCTAATAATTCTAGTGCAGCGTCTTCCGTCGATATTCCAGTAAAAGAACAAACAGAATTTACGGTTACGTTAAATAGTTTTGGAACAAATAAAGTTAGCGTAATTAAAATTGTACGTGAAATTACTGGATTAGGTTTAAAAGAGGCTAAAAATTTAGTTGATTCTGCCCCTAAAGAAATTAAAGAAGGAATTACTAAGGAAGCCGCTGAAGCAATTAAGAAAAAATTAGAAGAGGTTGGAGCAAAAATAGAAATTAAATAATTTTGAAAAATTATTTAATTAATTTATTTATTTTTTATACAGTAATTTAACTTTTTATTTTTCTTAAATAATTATTTTAAAAACATATTTATTAATCTAATAGGATATTTTTAAAATTTTAAGAAAATAAAATATTTATTAAAAATAATATTTTTATCTTAAATTTTTATTTTATCTTATTTTTACTTCACAGAGTGTTCATGCAGTATTCATTCACCGAGAAGAAGCGTATTCGTAAATCTTTTGCAAAACGTCCTGATGTTCATAGCGTCCCCTTTTTACTGATAACGCAATTAGAATCTTATTACAATTTTTTACAAGCAGATATTATACCATCTAATCGCAAAAATGAAGGTTTAGAGGCTGCGTTTAGATCCATATTTCCTATTCATACCAGTTTAGCTCGTTTAGAATTTTTTTCATATACATTAAGTTCACCATTATTTGATGTAAAAGAATGTAAAAAACGTGGTCTAACATTTGCTTCATCATTACGTGTTAGAATGCGTTTAGTAATTTTAGATAAAGAATCACCTAAACTTATTATTAAAGAAATAAAAGAACAAGAAGTTTACATGGGTGAACTTCCTTTAATGACTAAAACTGGGTCTTTTATTATTAATGGAACAGAACGTGTTGTTGTTTCTCAATTACATCGTTCACCCGGTGTATTTTTTGAGCATGATCGAGGAAAAACACATTCTTCAGGAAAATTATTATTTTCAGCGAGAATTATTCCTTATCGTGGGTCATGGTTAGATTTTGAATTTGATCCTAAAGATATTTTATTTTTTCGTATTGATCGCAGAAGAAAAATACCTATAACAGTTTTATTAAAAGCTATTGGTATGACATCTGAGCAAATTTTATTATATTTTTTTTCTTTTGATAATTTTACTTTACACGCTATTAGTGGTGCTAGTATGAATTTTGTGGCTGAACACCTTCGTGGCGAAGTAGTGCGTTTTAATATTACTGATAAAAACGGACAGATAATTGTTCCTAAAAATAAAAGAATAAATTATAAACATATACGTCAAATTGAAAGTTTTGATATAAAAAAAATTTTAGTTCCAGAAAATTATTTAGTTGGAAAGGTTTTAGCTAGAAATATTATTAATCACGAAAATAATGAAGTTATTGCCTCTGCTAATGATGAAATCACGGAAGAATTATTATATAATTTTCGTAAAAAAAATATCTTTAATATAGAAACGTTATATACTAATGACTTAGATCATGGTTCATATATTTCACAAACATTAGCTATTGATGATGTAAAAGATCAAATAACAGCTAAAACCTTTATTTATCGCACAATTCGTCCAGGAGAGCCGCCGACAGAAGATTCAGTTAATGCATTGTTTAATAATTTATTTTATGATGAAGATAGGTATGATTTATCTGTTGTTGGTCGTATGAAATTTAATCGCAGAATTGGATGTAAAAAATTATATGGAAAAATGACTCTATCTAATAGCGATATATTAAATGTTATTAAAATATTAGTAGAACTACGTAATGGGCGTGGAGAAATTGATGATATTGATCATTTAGGAAATCGTCGTGTACGTTGTGTTGGAGAATTAGTGGAAAATCAATTTCGATCTGGTTTATTAAAAGTAGAACGAGCAGTTAAAGAGCGATTAACTCAATCAGAAATTGAAAATTTAATGCCACATGATTT
The DNA here is from genome assembly GCF_016593155.1 of Candidatus Profftella armatura (Diaphorina cf. continua). Lineage (GTDB taxonomy): Bacteria > Pseudomonadota > Gammaproteobacteria > Burkholderiales > Burkholderiaceae > Profftella > Profftella armatura_A. Next base: position 22,138 of record NZ_AP023215.1, read on the forward strand.
AATTAATTCTAAACCAATTGCATCTGTTATTCGTGAATTTTTTGGATCATCACAGTTATCTCAATTTATGGATCAAACTAATACTCTTTCAGAAATTACTCATAAGCGTCGTATATCAGCTTTAGGTCCTGGAGGATTAACTCGTGAACGCGCTGGTTTTGAGGTACGCGATGTGCACCCAACACATTATGGTCGCGTTTGTCCAATTGAAACACCAGAGGGACCAAATATTGGTTTAATTAATTCTCTTGCGTTATATGCACGTTTAAATAAATATGGTTTTCTTGAAACTCCTTATCGTAGAATTGAAAATAACAGGATTACTAATCATGTTGATTATCTTTCCGCAATTGAAGAAGGGGATTATGTCATTGCTCAAGCAAATACTTCCTTTGATAGTTATGGTTTATTAATTGATGAATTAGTATATGCTCGTGTAGCTAGTGAAACTATTTTAGTTTCTTCAGAAAGAGTACAATACGTAGATGTGGCGCCCGGGCAAATTGTTTCTGTTGCAGCCTCATTGATTCCATTTTTAGAACATGATGACGCAAATAGAGCATTAATGGGGGCCAATATGCAAAGACAAGCAGTTCCTTGTATAAAACCTCAAAAGGCATTAATTGGTACGGGAATTGAGCGTATTGTTGCAATTGATTCTGGTAACACTGTACAAGCATTACGAGGTGGAGTAGTTAATTATGTTGATTCTACGAGAATAGTGATTCGTGTCAATGATAATGAAACAAAAATTGGAGATGTTGGGGTTGATATTTATAATTTAACTAAGTATATACGATCTAATCAAAATACTAATATTAATCAACGACCTATTGTTAAAATAGGAGATTGCGTTAGTAAACATGATGTTATTGCTGATGGCACATCAACTGATTTAGGGGAATTGGCTTTAGGTCAAAATATGTTAGTTGCATTTATGCCATGGAACGGTTATAACTTTGAAGATTCAATTTTAATTTCCGAAAGAGTTGTTTCTAATGATTACTATACCTCAATTCATATTGAAGAACTTTCTGTAGTAGCTCGTGATACTAAATTAGGATTAGAAGAAATTACTAGAGATATTTCTAGTTTATCGGAAAGTCAATTATCATGTTTAGATAATTCTGGTATTATTTATATTGGATCAGAAGTTGTAACAGGAGATATATTAGTTGGAAAAGTTACACCAAAAGGTGAAACACAGCTTACACCAGAAGAAAAATTATTACGTGCAATTTTTGGTGAAAAAGCATCTGATGTAAAAGATACCTCTCTTAGAGTTCCAGCTGGAATTTTAGGTACTGTTATTGATATACAAATATTTACACATGAAGGAATTGTTCGTGATTCTCGTGCACAACAAATTATTAATGATGAATTACAAAATTATGATATTAATTTAAAGAATCAATTACGAATTGTTGAGAATGATATATTTCAACGTCTAGAAAAAGTATTGATCGGTAAAATTATTTATAAAACTATAGATACAGAAAAAGAAATTAAAATTACTAAATCATATTTAGATAACTTAGATAAATTTGATTGGTTTGATATTTATGTAGATGATGATACAAAATTTTTTTTAAAAAAAATTAAAAAATCAATTTTAGAAAGACGTAAAAAGTTTGATTTAGCGTTTAAGGAAAAAAAAAGAAAATTAATACAAGGCGACGAATTACCTCCTGGTGTTCAGAAAATGGTTAAAGTTTATTTGGCCGTAAAAAGACGCTTGCAACCTGGAGATAAAATGTCTGGTAGACATGGTAATAAAGGTGTAGTTTCACGTATATTACCGATTGAAGATATGCCTTATATGGCAGATGGAACTTCAGTTGATATTGTTTTAAATCCATTAGGTGTACCTTCTCGTATGAATATTGGTCAAATTTTAGAAGTTCATTTAGGTTGGGCATCCAGAGGATTAGGATTACGTTTAGATAAAATGTTAAAAGAAAAAGCTGATATTATTAAAATACGTAAATTTCTTGATAAAATTTATAATGAATCTGGAAAAAGAGAAGAATTAGATAGTTTAAATGATAAAGAAATTATGTCTTTAGTCGAAAACTTAAAGATCGGTGTACCATTTTCTACTCCAGTATTTGATGGGGCACATGAGTTAGAAATTCGACGCATGTTAGATTTAGCTTATCCCGATAAAATTTCTAAAAAATTAGGCATGACACCATCAAAAAATCAAATAATTATGTATGATGGGCGCACAGGAGAAGCTTTTGATCGCGCTGTAACTGTAGGTTATATGCATTACTTAAAATTAAATCATTTAGTTGATGATAAAATGCATGCTCGTTCAACAGGTCCATATTCTTTAGTCACTCAACAGCCTTTAGGTGGAAAAGCTCAATTTGGTGGTCAACGATTTGGTGAAATGGAAGTATGGGCATTAGAGGCATATGGTGCATCATATATATTACAGGAAATGCTAACAGTAAAATCAGATGATGTAAATGGACGAACTAAAATTTATGAAAATTTAGTTAAAGGAGATTATGCGATTAATGCTGGTATGCCAGAATCCTTTAATGTATTAGTAAAAGAAATTCGATCTTTAGGAATTGATATTGATCTTGAAAAAGATTAATTCATAACTTTTATTTTCAATATTTAATCTATATTTATAAAATTTAAATTTTTTACATTTATTGGAAATGATATATGAAGGCATTACTTGATTTATTTAAACAAATTCATCAAACTGAACAATTCAATGCGATAAAAATTAGTCTCGCGTCCCCAGAAAAAATTAGATCTTGGTCTTATGGTGAAGTTAAAAAACCAGAAACCATTAATTATCGTACATTTAAACCAGAACGAGATGGTTTATTTTGTTCTAAAATTTTTGGCCCTGTTAAAGATTATGAATGTTTATGTGGAAAATATAAAAGATTAAAATATCGTGGAGTTATTTGTGAAAAATGTGGTGTTGAGGTTACTTTATCTAAAGTTCGTCGTGAACGTATGGGGCATATTGAACTTGCATCTCCTACCGCTCATATTTGGTTTTTAAAATCATTACCATCTCGTTTAGGTATGGTGCTTGATATGACGTTACGCGATATTGAAAGAGTGTTATACTTTGAGGCTTATGTTGTAACAGATCCAGGTATTACTCCTCTAAAAAAAAGTCAAATTTTATCAGAGGAAAATTATTTTACTAAATATGAAGAGTATGGTAATAAATTTACAGCATTAATGGGAGCGGAGGGTATTCGCGATTTATTACGCTCAATAGATATTGATCATGATATAGAAATTTTAAGAAAAAATTTAAAGGAATTAAAATCTGAAGTTAAAATTCAAAAATATGCAAAACGATTAAAAGTATTAGAGGCATTTCAACGTTCTGGAATTAAACCAGAATGGATGATTATAGAGGTATTACCTGTACTTCCTCCAGAATTGAGACCATTGGTTCCTTTAGATGTTGGTCGTTTTGCAACTTCTGATTTAAATGATTTATATAGACGTTTTATTAATCGTAATAATCGTTTAAAGCGTTTAATAGAATTACGGGCACCAGAAATTATTACACGTAATGAAAAGAGAATGTTACAGGAAGCAACTGATGCTTTATTAGATAATGGTAGACGAGGTAAAATAATGACGGGAGCTAATAAACGCCCATTAAAATCTTTAGCTGAAATGATTAAAGGTAAAGGAGGACGTTTTCGTCAAAATTTATTAGGAAAACGTGTAGATTATTCTGGTCGCTCTGTAATTGTTGTAGGTCCTCAATTAAAGTTACATCAATGTGGTTTACCAAAATTAATGGCATTAGAATTATTTAAACCATTTATTTTTAATAAACTTGAATTATTGCAATTATCCAGCACTATAAAAGCGGCAAAAAAATTTGTTGAGTCACAAGAACCAATAGTTTGGGATATTTTAGAAGAAATAATTCATGAACATCCGATTATGTTAAATCGTGCACCAACATTACATCGTCTTGGTATTCAAGCATTTGAACCAGTATTAATTGAGGGAAAGGCAATTCAATTACATCCTTTAGTTTGCGCTGCTTTTAATGCTGATTTTGATGGTGATCAAATGGCGGTTCATGTACCATTATCTATTGAAGCGCAAATGGAAGCTCGTACATTAATGTTGGCATCAAATAATATTCTATTTCCATCAAATGGAGAGCCATCTATTGTGCCATCACAAGATATAGTATTAGGTTTATATTATGCAACACGCAAAAAAATTAATGGTAAAGGTGAAGGATTAATATTTTCGAATATTTTTGAAGTAATTCGTGCTTATGCCAATAATATAGTTGAATTATCTAGTCGAATTACCGTTCGTATTACCGAATATATAAAAAATGATATTAAAGATTCTATATTTAAAAAAATAACAAAACGTTATGAAACAACAGCGGGTCGTGCAATTTTATCTGAAATTCTTCCAAAAGGCCTATCATTTTCTTTATTAAATTGTACTTTAAAAAAAAAGAAAATTTCTAAATTAATTAATAATTCATTTAGAAAATGTGGGTTACAGGCCACAGTAATATTTGTTGATCAATTAATGCAATCAGGTTTTCATTTAGCGACACGCGCAGGAATTTCTATTTGTGTTGATGATATGTTAGTGCCCTCTCAAAAACCAGAAATTATTGCTTTTGCAGAAAAAGAAGTTAGACAAATAGAACAACAATATGCTTCAGGTTTAGTTACTTTTGGTGAGCGTTATAATAAGGTTATAGATATTTGGGGTAAAGCTGGAGATGATATTAGTAAGGCAATGATGGATAAATTAAAAATAGAAAATATAATGAATAAAGATGGCACATATAGCACTCAAGAATCATTTAATACAATTTATATGATGGCTGATTCTGGGGCACGTGGTTCCGCCGCTCAAATTCGTCAATTAGCCGGTATACGTGGTTTAATGGCAAAACCAGATGGTTCTATAATTGAAACCCCAATTACCGCTAATTTTAAAGATGGTTTGGATGTATTACAATACTTTATTTCAACACATGGTGCTCGTAAAGGTTTAGCTGATACCGCATTAAAAACTGCTAATTCAGGTTATTTAACAAGAAGATTAGTTGATGTTACACAAGATTTAGTAATAATTAAAGAAGATTGTGGTACTTCTAATGGTGTTTTTATGAAAGCATTAATTGAAGGAGGGGAGATAATTGAATCATTATGTGATCGTATTTTAGGAAGAGTAGCGTCTGATGATATAATTAATCCAGATACACAGATGATATTATATAAAAAAAATACCTTATTAGATGAAAATTGTGTTAGTGTAATTGAGAATCTTGGAATTGATGAGATAAAAATTCGTACACCATTAACATGTGATACACGATATGGATTATGCGCCAACTGCTACGGAAGAGATTTAGGAAGAGGAGTAATAGTTGATATTGGTGAAGCAATCGGGGTCATTGCCGCTCAATCAATTGGTGAACCTGGTACACAATTAACAATGCGTACTTTCCATATTGGAGGAGCAGTTTCACGCGCAATTATTGCTTCATCTATTGAAGCAAAATCAAATGGAATTATTCGTTTCACACCAACTATGCGTTACGTTATAAATAGTAAAAAAGAATCTATTGTAATTTCTCGTTCCGGGGAAATTATAATAGTTGATAATTATGAGCGTGAACGTGAGAGACATAAAGTACCATATGGAGCAACTCTTATTATTAAAAATAATATATTTGTTAACGCTGGTATGATTATAGCAAAATGGGATCCTTTAACTCGCCCTATTATTACTGAATATTCTGGGATAATAAAATTTGAAAATGTAATAGAAGGATCAACTGTTGCTAAACAAATAGATGAAATTACTGGTTTATCTACATTAGTAGTAATTGACGCAAAACGTCGTGGTTTAATTACGACAAAAATGTTACGCCCTCAAGTTAAATTATTAAATGAATACGGTAAAGAAATTAAAATTCCCGGAACAGAACATTCAGTAACAATTACATTCCAAGTTGGGGCTTTATTGACTGTTAAAAATAATCAAAAAGTTACTGTTGGAGAAGTTCTCGCAAGAATTCCTACTGAATCACAAAAAACTCGTGATATTACTGGTGGTTTACCTCGTGTTGCAGAATTATTTGAGGCTCGTTCACCAAAAGATTCCGGTATATTAGCGGAAGTAACTGGTACAGTTTCTTTTGGTAAAGAGACAAAAGGTAAGCAACGTCTGGAAATTACAGATATGGATGGAAAAAAACACGAGTTTATGATTTCTAAAGAAAAACAAATTCTTGTTCATGATGGGCAAGTAGTTAATAAGGGTGAAATGATTGTGGATGGACCTGCTAATCCTCAAGACATTCTTAGATTATTGGGTATTGAGGCACTATCTCGTTATATTGTTGATGAGGTTCAGGATGTATATCGATTACAAGGTGTTAAAATTAATGATAAACATATTGAGGTTATTGTAAGACAAATGTTACGTCGTGTACAAATAATTGACTCAGGAGACACTAATTATATTATTGGTGAACAAATTGAGCGCTCTGAATTGCTTGATGAAAACGATAGAGTATTATCTTTAAATAAAATTCCAGCAACATATGAAAATATATTATTAGGTATTACTAAGGCTTCATTATCAACTGATTCTTTTATTTCGGCTGCTTCTTTTCAAGAAACTACTCGTGTATTGACTGAGGCTGCTATAATGGGTAAGCGTGATAATTTACGTGGTTTAAAAGAGAATGTAATTGTAGGTCGTTTAATTCCAGCTGGAACTGGTTTAGAATTTAGGAAAGCTCATAAAAATAAAAATTTTTAATATATAAAATATAATTTTTTATATAAAATTTTGTATAAAAATGATGGTTTTTAAAATATTGACTAGCTTACATTTAATGTGTATAATTCCACGTACTAGCTTTTTCTTAATATATAAAATAATTTTATTATTTTATATATTTAATTTTAAAAAATTTAATTAAACTTTGTTGGATGAGTAAAAATAAAATGCCAACTATTAATCAATTAATTCGTAATCCGCGTATTTCTATGCGTACTAAAAGTAAGTCTCCTGCATTAGAAAATAGCCCACAAAAAAGAGGAGTGTGTACTCGTGTTTATACAACAACTCCTAAAAAACCTAATTCAGCACTTCGTAAGGTTGCTAAAGTTCGTTTAACTAATGGTTTTGAGGTAATTTCTTATATTGGAGGAGAGGGTCATAATTTACAAGAACATAGTGTTGTATTATTACGCGGTGGTCGTGTAAAAGATTTACCAGGTGTACGATATCACATGATTAGAGGAACATTGGACACGCAGGGTGTAAAAAATCGTAAACAAGCGCGCTCAAAATATGGCTCAACCCGTACTAATTCTTCTAAAAAATAAAATTTAATGAAATTATAATAATATAATAATTTAAAATTTAAAAAATATAAAAAAGGAATCAAGATGTCTCGTCGAAGAGAAATTACTAAAAGAGAGATTATGCCTGATCCAAAATTTAATAGTGTAGATGTAGCAAAATTTGTAAATGTTTTAATGTTATCAGGTAAAAAATCAGTTTCTGAGAGCATTATATATGGTGCATTTGATTATATTAAAGAAAAATCTGGTAAAGATCCATTAGAAGTATTTTTTTCAGCAGTTTCTAATTGTAAACCAGTTGTAGAAGTTAAATCTCGTCGAGTTGGTGGTGCTAATTATCAGGTTCCGGTTGAAGTTCGTCCTGTTCGTAGAATAGCATTATCAATGCGTTGGTTACGAGAGGCGGCTAATAAGCGTAATGAAAAATCAATGCAACAACGCTTAGGAAGTGAATTGATGGAGGCATCAGAAAATAAGGGTAGCGCCATAAAACGACGAGATGAAATTCATCGTATGGCTGAAGCTAATAAAGCATTTTCTCATTTTCGTTTTTAATATTTTAAAATTTATATAATATTTTTTAAAATATTTTTATTTTTATTATTTAAAATATATATCTTGTTTTATTGTACGAAATTTAGGATGAATTGTTATGGAACGTAAAACTCCAATTGATAGGTATCGTAATATCGGTATTTCCGCTCATATAGATGCGGGTAAAACAACCACTACCGAACGTATTTTGTTTTATACTGGCGTGAACCATAAAATTGGCGAGGTGCATGATGGTGCGGCTACTATGGACTGGATGGAGCAAGAACAAGAGCGCGGGATAACAATTACTTCAGCGGCAACTACATGTTTTTGGAAGGGGATGGCAAATAATTTTCCGGAACATCATATAAATATCATTGATACCCCAGGGCATGTTGATTTTACAATTGAAGTTGAGCGTTCAATGCGAGTATTAGATGGTGTATGTATGGTATATTGTGCTGTTGGAGGTGTACAACCGCAATCAGAAACTGTTTGGAGGCAAGCTAATAAATATAAAGTTCCTCGTTTAGCATTTGTAAATAAAATGGATCGTATTGGTGCTAATTTTTTTAAAGTTTATGAACAAATACGTGAGCGTTTAAAAGCCCATCCAGTTCCTGTACAAATACCAATTTATTCTGAAGAATCTTTTAATGGCGTAATTGATTTAGTGAAAATGAAAGCTATTTATTGGGATGAAAAAAGTAAAGGAGTTAAATTTAATTATAAAGATATTCCTGAATCCTTAAAAGAAGAAGCAAAAAAATGGCGCGAAAATATTCTAGAAGTAGTTTTTGAAGTATCTGAAAATTTAATGGATAAGTATTTAGAAGAAAATGATTTAAATGAATCCGAAATTAAAACAGCAATTCGAAAATTAACCATTTCTGGTAAAATAATTCCAATGATGTGCGGTACTGCCTTTAAGAACAAAGGTGTTCAAGCAATGTTAGATGGTATAGTTGATTATTTACCTTCTCCTGTTGATATACCACCTATAACAGGAACAAATGTAAATGATGAAATTGTATTTCGAAAAGCCAAAGATAAAGAAAAATTTTCTGCATTAGCATTTAAAATTTCAACAGATCCATTTGTTGGACAATTATGTTTTATTCGTTGTTATTCTGGAATATTAAATTCAGGCGATACAATATTAAATTCATTAAAGATAAAAAAAGAAAGAGTTGGTCGTATTGTTCAAATGCATGCCAATCAACGTGAGGAAATTAAAAAAATCTCATCAGGTGATATTGCTGCTATAGTTGGTTTAAAAAATACAACTACTGGTGATACACTTTGCGATGAAAAAGATATAATAATATTAGAACAAATGAATTTTCCTGAACCAGTTATTTCTCAAGCAATTGAACCAAAAACTAAGGCTGATCAAGAAAAAATGAGTATGGCATTAAATCGTTTAGCATCAGAAGATCCATCATTTCGTGTAAGAATTGATGAGGAATCCGGTCAAACAATTATTTCTGGTATGGGTGAATTGCATTTAGATATTATTGTTGACCGTATAAAACGTGAATTTGGGGTAGAAGCAACTGTTGGAAAACCTCAAGTAGCATATCGAGAAACAATTCGAAAAATATGTAAAGAAGTTGAAGGAAAATTTATTAAACAATCTGGTGGTAGAGGGCAATATGGTCATGTTTTTTTAAGAATTGAACCACAAATTCCTGGAAAAGGTTTTGAATTCATTGATGCTATAAAGAGCGGAGTTGTTCCTCGTGAATTTATCCCTGCTGTAGAAAAAGGAATACGAGAAGCATTAAATTCTGGTGTATTAGCCGGTTATCCAGTAGTTGATATAAAGGTAACTTTATTTTATGGTTCTTATCATGATGTTGATTCAAATGAAAATGCATTTCGAATTGCGGGATCTATAGCGTTTAAAGATGGTTGCCGTAAATCTAATCCTACTATTCTTGAGCCAATAATGGCGGTAGAGGTTGAAACTCCAGAAGATTATGCTGGAACAGTAATAGGAGATCTAGCTTCTCGAAGAGGAATGATACAAGGAATGGATGAAATTTCAGGGGGTGGCGGAAAGATAATAAAAGCAGAGGTACCATTATCTAAAATGTTTGGTTACTCTACATCTTTACGGTCAATTACTCAAGGAAGAGCTACTTACACAATGGAATTTAAGTATTATTCAGAAATACCAAAAAATTTAATTGATACAATGATTAATAACAAAATTTAAATGTTTTATTTTTATAACGGTTCGTCTTTTAAGGAAAAGCATGTCAATTATAAATCAAAAAATACGTATTCGTTTAAAGGCGTTTGATTACCGTTTAATTGATAAATCAACATTAGAAATCGTTGAAACAGCTAGACGATCAGGTGCAGTAGTTCGTGGACCCATTCCTTTACCTACCCGTATTCAACGTTTTGATGTATTACGTTCACCGCATGTTAATAAAACGGCACGTGATCAATTTGAAATGCGTACTCATCGAAGATTAATGGATATTGTAAATCCAACAGATAAAACTGTAGATGCATTAATTAAATTAGATTTACCCGCTGGCGTAGATGTAGAAATTAAATTATATTCGATGAATTAGATTAAAAAATTATTTATTGATTATAAATTTTAAATTTTTAAAAGTTGCGTTAATTTTATTATTAAGTTAAAATTAGGCGCTAAATTTTAAAAATTTAAAAAAAATTTATATAAAGTTTAGAAAAATTTATAAAAATTGATGTGAATATGGAGATTAAAATATGAGCCAGGGTCTATTAGGTCGTAAGGTGGGGATGACACGTATTTTTACGGAAAATGGTGAGTCTGTTCCTATAACTGTTTTAGATGTATCTAAAAATTATATTATTCAAATTAAAAAGTCTAAAATAGATGGTTATAACGCTATTCAAGTTTCATATGGTCAACTTCGTCCATCTAAAATAAATAAAGCTATAGCCGGTCATTATGCTAAAGCTAATGTTTTAGCCGGTTCTTTTTTAAAAGAATTTTTAATTGATTCTAGAAAAATTTCTAAAATAAAAATTGGTGATTCAGTTTCTATTAATTTATTTGATGTAGGTCAAAAAGTGGATGTTCGTGGTATTTCGATAGGTAAAGGTTATTCTGGTGTTATTAAACGTTATGGATTTTCTTCTGGTCGCGCATCAAGAGGAAATTCTTGTGCTCATAATGTCCCTGGTTCAATCGGAATGTCACAGGATCCTGGTCGTGTTTTTCCTGGAAAACGTATGTCCGGTCATTTAGGTAATGTTTTTAAAACTATTCAAAATCTTAAAATTATAAAAATTGATTATGAGCGTCAACTTTTATTTATTAAAGGTTCTGTTCCTGGCGCAAAAAATGGAAAAATAGTTGTAACACATGCAATTAAAACTAAAGTTAATAAAGGCGTATAGTTATGGAGCTAAAGTTTTTAAATGCACAAGGTCAAATTTTTTCAAATATTGAAGTAAAAGATAGTATTTTTAATAGCATTTACAATCAAGCATTAATTCATCAAATTATAGTTTCATATCGCGCAAATATGCGTAGTGGAAATAGAAAACAAAAAGATAGAAAAGAAGTACATCATACAACAAAAAAACCGTGGCGCCAAAAAGGAACAGGCCGTGCTCGCGCCGGAATGTCGTCTTCTCCATTATGGAGGGGAGGCGGACGTTGTTTTCCAAATCTTCCTAATGAAAATTTTTCACATAAAATTAATAAAAAAATGTATAGAATCGCTCTTTGTTCTATATTATCTCAATTAGTTAGAGAAAATCGTTTATTAATTATTGAAAGTTTTTCGATAGATTCACCGAAAACAAAATTATTAGTCAATAAATTAATAAATATGGGTTTAAATTCAGTTTTAATTATTGTTAATGAATTTAATAAAAATTTGTTACTTTCTTCTAGAAATTTATCAAATGTATTACTTATTGAACCGCGATATATTAATCCTATATCACTTATATTTTATAAAAAAGTTTTAATTACTAGAAATGCATTAGAAAAAGTTGAGAGATTATTAATATGAGCATTAATATTAAATATAATAAAGAACGCTTGATGAAGATATTATTATTTCCAATTATTTCCGAGAAAGCGACTTTTGTTTACAAAAAAAATAAACAAATTATTTTTTGTGTAATGCGAGACGCTACTAAATTAGAAATTAAGGCTGCTATTGAACTTTTTTTTAAGGTAAAAATTAAAGCCGTTCAAGTAGTAAATCGTTTAGGAAAACAAAAACGCTCCGGTAAAAATATAGGACGTCGCAAACATATGCGACATGCTTTTATATGTTTATATCCAGATCAAGAAATAGATTTTATAAAAAAAGGAGAAATAATCAATGACTCTTATTAGAGTTAAACCCACTTCTCCTGGTCGTCGAGGCATGGTTAAGGTTATTAATAAAAATTTGTATAAAGGTCGACCGTTTCGAGCGTTAATTGAAAAAAAATCAAAAAATTCCGGTCGTAATAATTATGGTCGTATTACTACTCGTCATATTGGAGGAGGGCATAAACAAAATTATCGTATAATTGATTTTAAAAGGAAAAAAGATAATGTTTTAGCTAAAGTTGAACGCATTGAATATGATCCTAATCGTAGCGCAAATATAGCACTTTTATGTTATATTGATGGTGATCGTCGTTATATTCTTGCTACAAAAAATATGACTATAGGTGATTATATAATTAATGGTTCTAATGCTCCTATAAAATCCGGTAATTGTTTACCAATTAGAAACATTCCAATTGGTACCGTAATTAATTGTATAGAAATTTTACCTGGAAAAGGCGCTCAAATAGCTCGTTCTGCTGGTTCCGGTGCCACTTTAGTATCTCGTGAGAGTGTATACTCTCAAATACGTTTACGCTCTGGTGAAGTAAGGCATATACATATTGAATGCCGAGCTACTATAGGTGAAATAGGAAATATAGAGCATAATTTACGTAAAATTGGTAAAGCTGGTGCAATGCGTTGGCGTGGTATACGTCCTACTGTTCGAGGAGTAGCTATGAATCCAGTAGATCATCCTCATGGAGGTGGAGAAGGAAAAACTTCCGCTGGTCGTCATCCCGTTTCTCCCTGGGGGGTGCAAACTAAAGGAAAAAAAACTCGTAATAACAAGCGTACAGATTCTATGATAGTTTCTTATCGCAAAAATAAATAAGGATTAAAATGGCACGTTCATTAAAAAAAGGTCCTTTTTGTGATGTACATTTAATAAAAAAAGTTGAAAAAGCACAAAATACAAAAGATAAAAAGCCAATTAAAACTTGGTCTCGTCGCTCAACAATTATGCCTGATTTTATTGGTTTAACTATTTCTGTTCATAATGGAAAAGAACATATACCTGTATATATATCTGAAAATATGGTTGGTCATAAACTCGGTGAATTTGCATTGACACGTACATTTAAAGGTCATTCTGGTGATAAAAAGGTTAAGAAATAAAAGGTTGATTAATGGAAACTAAAGCTATTTTACGTAATACACATCTTTCTACACAAAAAAGTCGTTTAGTTGCTGATTTAATTCGAGGTAAAAGTGTTGAAAAAGCTATTAATATTTTAGCATTTAATCCTAAAAAATGCGCAATTATTATTAAAAAAGTATTAGAATCTGCAATTGCGAATGCTGAACATAATAATGGAGAGGATATAGATAACTTGAAAGTAAAGGCTATTTATATTGAAAAAGCTTCTATTGTTAAGCGTTTTTTTGCTCGCGCTAAAGGTAGAGGTAATCATATTTCAAAACAATTTTGTCATATTTATGTAATTGTAAGTAGTAATTAAGGAGTCATAAAATGGGGCAAAAAATTCATCCAGTTGGATTTCGTCTTTCGTTTAATTTGGATTGGAAAGCACGTTGGTATGCTGATAAAAATAATTTTTCTATTATGCTTAATCAAGATTTAAGAGTTCGCGCATATCTTAGAGAAAGATTAAAAAACGCATCAATTAGTCGTGTTGTAATTGAGCGCCCAGCTAAAAATGCTCGTATTACTATTTATAGCTCACGACCAGGTGTTATTATTGGCAAGAAAGGCGAAGATATTGAGTTTTTAAGGTCTGTTTTAACTAAAATTATGAATGTACCTGTTCATATTAATATTGAAGAAATTACTAGACCAGAATCAGATGCTAAACTTATTTCTGATTCAATTGCACAACAATTAGAAAAACGTATTGTATTTCGCAGGGTAATGAAACGTGTAATACAAAATTCAGCTCGATTAAGTTTAAAGGGAATAAAGATAATGATTTCTGGGCGTTTAAATGGTGTTGAAATTGCTAGAAAAGAATGGTATAAAGAAGGTAGAATACCTTTGCATACTTTACGCGCAGATATTGACTATAGTTTTAGTGAGGCTCATACAACCTATGGGATTATTGGTATAAAAGTTTGGATTTATAAGGGTGAAAAAAGTCCTATTATAAATTCTTTAAAAATAAAAACTGTAAATCATGATAAAAAACGCCGTCCTCAATATCGGGGTAATAAAAATATAGATTTTCATTCGAAAAATACTCATTCTAAGTTACAATAAAAGGTTGGAGAAAAAGCATGTTACAACCAGCTCGTAGAAAATATCGTAAAGAACAAAAGGGACGTAATACTGGTATTTCACATTTTCGTGGCACTTCTGTTTCATTTGGTAAATTTGGATTAAAAGCGATTGTTCGTGGTCGAATTACAGCTCAACAAATTGAATCAGCTAGGAGAGCAATGACTCGTCATATTAAACGAGGGGGGCGAGTTTGGATTAGAATTTTTCCAGATAAACCAATTTCCAATAAACCAGCAGAAGTTAGAATGGGGAATGGTAAAGGTAATCCAGAGTATTATGTTACAGAAATACAACCAGGAAAAGTTCTTTATGAGATGGATGGAGTAAGTGAAGAATTAGCAAGAGAGGCGTTTCGTTTAGCCTCCGCTAAACTTCCACTTTTAACTATTTTTGTTATAAGACAAGTTGGATAATAATTATAAAAAATAAAAAATGATAAAATGAAAATATCTGAATTATTTAAAAAAAATAAAAAAGACTTAAATAAAGAGTTAATTGAATTATTAAAAATACAATTTAGTTTACGTATACAAATAAAAAATCAAAAATTACATAATATTTCTCAAATAAAAAAAATACGTCGTAATATTGCTCGCATAAAAACTATTTTAAATATTAGGAATACTTATTAATGAATACTCCAATAAAAAAAAAATTAAAAAGATCTTTAATTGGTAAAGTTATATCTGATAAAATGAATAATACTGTAACTGTACTTATAGAACGTCGTGTTAAACATCCTTTATATGGGAAAATTATTACAAGAATTAGTAAATATCATGTACATAATAAAAATAATTTCGCTAAACTCGGAGATTTTGTTGAAATTAAAGAAGGGAGACCGATTTCAAAAACAAAATCTTGGAATATAAAAAATATATTAACTTAATTATAAAAAAATTTTTTATTTTAATTTTTATAAATTCTTAAATTTTTTAAAAAATTATAATTTTTAATTTTTTAAAAATATTTTTATATAATTATTTTTTAAAATTCTGAAAACTAAAAATATGATTCAAACAGAAAGTCGACTTGAAATTGCTGATAATACCGGTGCTCGTGAAGTTTTATGTATTAAAGTTTTAGGGGGGTCTAAACGTCGCTATGCTTCTATTGGGGATATAATTAAAGTAACTATAAAAAATGCTATTCCTAGGGGGCGAGTAAAAAAAGGTGAAATTTATAATGCAATTGTAGTTCGTACAAAAAAGGGTGTTCGTCGTCAAGATGGTTCTTTAATAAAATTTGATAAAAATGCTGCTGTTTTATTAAATTCAAAATTTGAACCTATAGGTACTCGTATATTTGGTCCAGTTACAAGAGAATTACGAACAGAACGATTTATGAAAATTATTTCTCTTGCTCCTGAAGTTTTATAAATTTTTAGAAAAATAAAAAAAATGAAAAAAATTCGTATAAATGATGAGGTAGTTATTTTAACTGGAAAAGAAAAAAAAAAGAGAGGTATTGTTAAAAAAATTATTAATATGAATTATGTTATTGTGGATAAGATTAATATTTTTAAAAAAACAATTAAACCAAATCCATCATTAAATAAAGTAGGTAGTATTATTAAAAAAATAATGCCAATTCATATATCAAATATTGCTTTATTTAATCCTAAATCAGGAAAAGCAGATCGAGTAATTTTTAAGAATATAAATGGAAAAAAAATAAGAGTTTTTAAATCTAATAACGAAATTGTTAATAGTAAAATTATTAAAATTTAAAAGAATATGATTCGCCTCCAAGAGTTTTATAAAAAAAATATTATTCCTTATTTAATAAATAAGTATTCTTATTCTTCTGAAATGCAAGTACCTCGTATTTTAAAAATTACCTTAAATATGGGTCTTTCAGAGGCTGTTTCTAATAAAAAGGTTATTGAGAATGCTGTTTCTGATTTAACTAAAATTTCAGGACAAAAACCAATTGTCACTAAAGCGCGTAAATCAATATCTGCTTTTAAAATTCGAGAAAATTATTCAATTGGTTGTATGGTAACCTTAAGAAGAACGAGAATGTATGAATTTTTAGATCGTTTAATTACTATTGCGTTACCTCGTGTTCGTGATTTTCGTGGTATATCTGGAAAAATTTTTGATGGGAGGGGAAATTGCAATATTGGTATAAAAGAACAAATTATTTTTCCAGAAATTGAATATGATAAAATTGATATGTTAAGAGGTATGAATATTAACATTTCTACAACCTCAAAAACTGATAAAGAAGCAAAATCACTTCTTTCTGCATTTAAATTTCCATTTAGAAATTAAGAGATCAAAATTATGGCAAAACTATCATTAGTAAATCGCGAGCTTAAACGTAAATTTTTAGTTAAAAAATATGCTAATAAAAGAATTGAATTAAAGAAAATTATTAGAGATCAATCAAAATCAGAAGAAGAACGTTATAAAGCACGTTTAGTACTACAATCTCTTCCAAGAAATTCTAATCCTACTCGTCAACGTAATCGTTGTTCTTTAACGGGTCGTCCTAGAGGGAATTTTCGTAAATTTAATTTGAGTCGTATAAAATTAAGAGAAATTGCTATGCAAGGCGATATCCCTGGAATAACTAGAGCTAGTTGGTAATAATAAGGAGAAAATAATGAGCATGAGCGATCCTATTGCTGATATGTTGACTTATATTCGTAATGGACAAATTGTAAATAAAAGAAAAATAATAATGCCATCATCTAAAATAAAAATAGAAATTGCTAAAGTTCTTAAAAATGAAGGGTATATTAAGGATTTTTTTATAATCAAATGCCTTAAAAATAAATTTGAATTAAAAATATTATTGAAATATTATATGAATCGTCCTGTTATTGAATGTTTAAAGCGCATTTCTCGCCCAGGGTTACGTATTTATAAAAATAAAAATAATATTCCTAAAATAATGAATGGTTTAGGTTTAGTTATTATATCAACTTCATCAGGTATTATAACTGATCGTAAGGCTAGAGCGATGGGCATTGGCGGTGAAATTATTTGTTATGTTTCTTAAGGAATAATAAAATGTCTCGTATAGGTAAGATGCCTATTTTTATACCTTCTACCGTAGAAGTTATACTAAATCCTAATAAAATCATATTAAAGGGACCATTAGGTATATTGAAGCAAAATCAAAATAACTTAGTAAAAATTAAAAACAATTCTAATGTTCTTTATTTTACCGCAATTAATAATAGTCGTATAGCAAATTCAATGTCTGGTACAATGCGATCTATAATTAATAATATGGTTATTGGAATAACAAAAGGTTTTAAAAAGAAGCTCCAATTAATTGGAGTGGGTTTTCGAGCAAAAATTGAAAAAAATTATCTAAATTTAATTCTCGGTTTTTCTCATCCTATTTTATATAAAATACCATTTGATATTATTTGTGAAACACCCAGTCAAACAGAAATTTTAATAAAAGGAAGTAATCGACAGGCTGTTGGACAGGTAGCTTCAGAAATACGCGGATATTATAAACCTGAACCTTATAAAGGTAAGGGCGTTCGTTATTTAAATGAAATAGTTATTCTTAAGGAAACTAAGAAAAAATAATATAATAATTATAAGTTATTTCTAATGAATAAAATAAAATCACGTTTACGGCGTGCCAGAAAAGTAAGAATAAAAATTTCTGAATTAGAAATTAATCGTCTTATGGTGCATCGCACTAATTTACATATATATGCTAATATTATAAGCCCGAATGCAGAGATTTTAATTTCAGCTTCTACATTAGAAAAAGAAGTTCGTTTGAAATTAAATACCCAATCTGGTAAAGGAGGTAATATTTCTGCTGCCTCTATAATAGGTCGACGTATTGCTGAAAAAGCATTAAAAATAGGAATTACACAAGTTGCATTTGATCGTTCTGGTTTTCGTTATCATGGTCGCATTAAAGCTTTAGCAAATGCCGCTAGAAAAATCGGATTAAAGTTTTAAAGAGGAATTAGTATGGTAAAAATACAATCAAGAATTCAAAATGAAAAGCCGGATGATGGAATACGAGAAAAAATGATTGCAGTTAATCGTGTTACAAAAGTTGTAAAGGGTGGTCGTATTATGAGTTTTTCGGCATTAGTGGTAGTTGGAGATGGTCATGGACGAGTTGGTATGGGAAAAGGTAAATCAAAAGAAGTTCCTTCTGCTGTCCAAAAAGCTGTTAATAAAGCTCGTAGAAATATGATTAAAGTAATATTAAAAAATAATACATTACAATACACGGTATTAGGTAAACATGGAGCATCATTAGTACTAATAACTCCAGCTAAAGAAGGAACAGGAATAATTGCAGGAGGTGCGGTTCGAGCTATTTTTGATGTTATGGGAGTTCATAATGTTGTCGCAAAATCTCATGGATCAACTAATGCATATAATATGGTTCGCGCCACATTAAATGGTTTATTAAAAATAAATACACCTTTTGAAATCGCAAAAAAGCGCAATAAATCCATTAAAGAAATTTTGAATTAACAATGAAAAAAATACTAAAAATACAACTTATTAAAAGTTTAATTGGAAAAAAAAATACACATCGCGCAATTATTCGTGGGCTTGGTTTAAAAAGAATTAATTCTGTGCGTGTATTAAATGACACCTCCTCAATTCGCGGTATGATAAATAAAGTATCATATCTTGTGAAAATACTTTCATAATATATTATAATTAAAAATATGAGATTGAATAATATTCAACCAAATAAAGGCGCTAAACATTATAAAAAGCGTTTAGGACGTGGTATTGGATCTGGGTTTGGTAAAACTGCTGGACGAGGACATAAAGGGCAAAAATCTCGATCAGGAGGATTCCATAAAATTTGCTTTGAGGGAGGTCAAATGCCATTATATCGGCGCTTACCTAAACGTGGATTTAAATCAATAAAACGTTTTTATACAGCAGAAATTAGGTTATCTGATTTAGAAAACTTAAATATTTCTGAAATTGATATTTTTACCTTAAAAAATGCTAATATTATTTCTAAATTTGTTCGAGTAGTTCGTGTAATCTTATCTGGTAATTTAAATAAAAAAATAATACTAAAAGGATTAAAGGTTACCAAAGGTGCCAAAATTGCTATTGAAAAAATAGGTGGCTCTATTATGTAAAATTTATTTTATAAAGGAGTATAAATTAATACAATTATGCCAAAATTCTTAAAAACAACTATAAGAGGCTTTCCTTGGAATCGTTTATTGTTTTTATTTTGTGCATTATTTATATATCGTTTAGGTGCGCATATTCCAATTCCTTCAATTAATCTCAATCAACTAACACAATTATTTGAGAAAAATCAAAATAATATTTTAGGAATGTTTAATATGTTTTCTGGGGGAGCTCTGTCTCATTTAACTATATTTTCTTTGGGTATTATGCC
Organism: Candidatus Profftella armatura (Diaphorina cf. continua); assembly: GCF_016593155.1. Taxonomy (GTDB): domain Bacteria; phylum Pseudomonadota; class Gammaproteobacteria; order Burkholderiales; family Burkholderiaceae; genus Profftella; species Profftella armatura_A. Next base: position 41,990 of record NZ_AP023215.1, read on the forward strand.
TTATATTTCTTCATCAATAATTATGCAATTATTATCAAGTATATTACCTAAATTTGAGAATTTAAAAAAAGAAGGTGAATTAGGAAAATATAAAATTGCTCAATATACTAGATTTAGCACATTAATTCTAGCAATATTACAGGGATCTGGAATTTCTTTAATACTTGAATCTCAAAAAAATTTAGTATTAAATACGGGTATTTATTTTTATTTTATAACTATATTAACATTAGTATCCGGTACAATGTTTTTAATGTGGTTAAGTGAACAAATTACGGAATATGGTTTAGGAAATGGCACTTCTATTATTATTTTTTCTGGAATTATTTCAAGTCTACCTAATACCTTAATTAATTTAATAAAATTAGTTAAAATCGATTTAATAAATGTCTTATTAGTAATTTTAATTTCTTTATTATTATTAATAATGACATATTTTGTTGTATTTATTGAGTGCGGTCAACGTAAAATTTTAATAAATTATATTAGAAAAGAAGTAAATAATAGAATTTATTCTAATAAAAGCAGTTATTTACCATTAAAATTAAATATAGCCGGCGTAATTCCGGCAATATTTGCATCATCTATTATATTATTTCCGATTACTATTATTAGTTGGTTTATTTCTTTTGCTAATAAAAATAATTTTTTTATAATTTTTTTAAAAAATTTAATAAATTTAATTTCTCCTGGTAAATTACTTCATTCGATATTATATACAATCGCAATTATATTTTTTTGTTTTTTTTATGCTACTTTAATATTTAATAGCAAAGAAACAGCGGATAATTTAAAAAAAAGTGGAGCTTTTATTCCTGGTATTCGCCCAGGTTATCAAACTATACGTTATATTGATAATATCATTATGCGTTTAACATTATCTGGGTCTATTTATATAGCTTTTGTTTGTTTAATACCAGAGTTTTTTATTTCTCAATTTAATATTCCTTTTTATTTTGGGGGAACATCATTATTAATTGTTGTAATTGTTACTATAGATTTTTTAACACAAATTCAAAATTATATTCTATCTCAAAAATATGAATCACTTTTTCGTAAAGTAAATTTTAAGAAAAATATATTTTATTAAAAAAATAATATAATTAAAAAATAAAAAATGGAAAAAAATGATGTAATTCAAATGCAAGGACAGATTCTTGAAAATCTTCCAAATGCAACATTTAAAGTAAAATTAGAGAATGGTCATATAATACTTGGGCATATTTCAGGTAAAATGCGAATGAATTATATTCGTATTCTTCCTGGTGATAAAGTGACGGTAGAATTAACACCCTATGATTTAAGTCGAGGGCGTATTATATTTAGAACAAAATAAAAATTTTAAGTTAAAATAAAAGATATAAAAAATGAAAGTTTTAACATCTGTTAAAAGAATTTGTAGAAATTGTAAAATTGTCAAAAGAAAAGGTGTAATTCGTATAATTTGTAAAGAAGCTCGTCATAAACAACGTCAAGGTTAATTAAATATTATATTTTTTTTAATGGAATCAACTTATGACACGAATCGTTGGAGTAAATATACCAAATAATCAACATACTATAATAGGTCTGACGGCTATTTATGGTATTGGTCTCTCGCGTGCGCGAAAAATATGTGAAAGAACTAAAATTTCAACTATTAAAAAAATAAAAGATTTAAATGATAATGAATTAGAAAAATTACGTGAAGAAATTTCTAAATTTATAATTGAAGGTGATTTACGTCGTGAATTTTCTATGAATATAAAGCGTTTAATAGATCTTTCTTGTTATCGAGGAATTCGCCATAGAAAAGGTTTACCATGCCGAGGGCAGCGCACTAGAACTAACGCTCGTACTCGAAAAGGGCCTCGTCGAGCAGCGCAATCATTAAGAAAATAACGCCATTATAATTCACTGAATATTTTTCAAGGAGATTTTTATGGCTAAAATACCCAATAATACTAATGCTCGTATTCGTAAAAAAATTAAAAAAAATATCATTGAAGGTGTTGCGCATATTCATGCCTCTTTTAATAACACTATTATCACAATTACTGATCGAAAAGGTTATACGTTATCTTGGGCATCTTCTGGAAGCGTAAATTTTAAGGGTTCTCGTAAATCTACACCATTTGCTGCTCAAGTTGCTGCAGAATCTGCGGGAAAAATTGCAATTGAACATGGTATTAAAAATTTAGAAGTACGCATTAAAGGGCCCGGTCCAGGACGTGAATCTTCAGTTCGAGCATTAAATAATTTAGGTATTAAAATTACTCAAATTGAAGATGTTACACCTATCCCGCATAATGGTTGTCGTCCTCCAAAACGACGCCGTGTTTAATTTAATTTATAAAATAATATATATTTTTTTAGTTGCCCGCTAATTAGTGGGCAATTTTTTAAAAACATTTTGTTATTTTTATATAATTTTTATTGATTAAAAATAATAAAAATTATTATTATAATTATATTCATAAATATAAAAGGATATTTTATGGCTCGATATATTGGTCCAAAAGCAAAACTTTGTCGTCGTGAAGGTATAGATTTATTTTTAAAAAGCGCGCGTCGCTCATTAGATTCAAAATGTAAATTAGATTTAAAACCTGGTCAACATGGTAGAATTTCTGGATCCCGTACATCTGATTATGGACATCAATTAAGAGAAAAACAAAAAGTTAAACGAATATACGGTATTTTAGAAAAACAATTCCGTCTTTATTTTATTGAGGGAACTCGCCTTAAAGGAAAAACAGGTGAAATTATATTAAAATTATTAGAATCACGACTTGATAATGTGGTATACCGAATGGGTTTTAGTTCTACTAGATCCGAAGCTCGTCAATTAGTATCACATAAAGCATTTTTAGTAAATAAAAAAATAGTTAATATTGCATCATATAAAATAAAACCAGGTGATATAATCTCTGTTAGAGAAAAAGCTAAAAAACAAATCCGTATTACTAATTCTTTAGAATTATCTGAGCATAATAATAAATTTTCCTGGATTACTGTTGATGCAAAAAAAATGGAAGGTATTTTTAAATCAGAACCAAATCGTAGTGAATTTGCTAATGATATCAATGAATCATTAATTGTTGAATTATATTCAAGATAATTTTTAAATATTAAATAATAAAAGTAATAAATATTTAAAAGGAATATTTTATGCAAAACAGTTTATTGAAACCACAAATAATTGATGTTGAAACATTAGGAGTTAATTATGCTAAAGTTATTATGGAGCCTTTTGAGCGTGGTTATGGTTACACATTAGGTAATGCTTTACGTCGCGTATTGTTATCGTCTATGATTGGTTGCGCGCCAACTGAAGTAATAATTTCAGGAGCTTTACATGAATATTCTTCATTAGAAGGAGTGCAAGAAGATATAATTGATATTATATTAAATTTAAAGGGCGTAATATTAAAACTTTATAGCAGAGATTATGCGATATTAAATTTAAAAAAATCTGGAGAAGGCGTTGTTTTAGCTTCTGATATTGAATTATTAAATGATATTGAATTAATTAATCCAAATCATATTATTGCAAATTTATCCGCTAATGGTAAATTAGATATGCAAATTAAATTTGAAAAAGGTCGTGGTTATGTTCCTGGTAATATACGTTATTTAACTGAAAATATAAATAAAACAATTGGTCGTATTATTTTAGATGCATCTTTTTCTCCAGTTCTTCGAGTATCTTATGTAGTAGAGTCTGCTCGTGTTGAACAGTGTACTGATCTTGATAAGTTAATTATGAATATTGAAACTAATGGCGTAATTACTCCAGAAGAAGCAATTCGTCAATCAGCTCGTGTATTAGTTGATCAATTAAATGTATTTGCTGCATTAGAAAATACTCCAGTAAAAAAAGAATTAGATTCTTCTTTACCAAAAATAGATCCAATTTTACTTCGTTCAGTTGATGATTTAGAATTAACGGTACGATCTGCTAATTGCCTTAAGGCTGAAAATATTCATTATATTGGAGATTTAATTCAACGTAGTGAGAATGAATTATTAAAAACCCCAAATCTTGGTAGAAAATCTTTAAATGAAATTAAAGAAATTTTAGGTTCTCGAGGTTTAGTATTGGGAGTAAAATTAGATAATTGGCCCCCCATTGAATTAAAAAAATAATTTATATAAAATATATTATAAATAAAATTATCAAAATTAAATTTAACTAATTTTTACAATATAAGGAAAATATTACATGCGTCATTGTCATGGTTTTCGCAAACTAAATAGAACCTCTTCTCATCGTTTAATAATGTTACGCAACATGACAGTTTCTTTATTGCGTTATGAAATTATTAAGACAACTTTACCTAAAGCAAAAGAATTACGTCGTGTTGTTGAGCCAATATTAACATTAAGCAAAAAAAATACTTTATCAAATAAACGTTTAGCTTTTAGTTATTTACGGGATAGAAAAATTACAATTAAATTATTTTCTGAATTAGGACCGCGTTATATTAAAATTAATGGAGGATATGTTCGTATATTAAAAATGGGTTTTCGTGTTGGAGATAATGCACCCATGGCTTTTATTCAATTATTAAATCAAACAAAAAATTAAATAAAATTATATTTTTAAAATATTTATGAATTCTCTTATTTGTGGTTCATTAGCATTTGATAATATTATGAAATTTAATGGAAAATTTTCACATTCCCTTTTACCTGATCAACTTGATAAAATAAACATTTCATTTTATTCACCAACTATGCAAAAAGAATATGGTGGATGTGCTGGTAATATTGCATATAATTTAAAACTTTTAAATGGCAACCCATTAATTGTAGCTACCTTAGGAAAGGATGGTGCGTCTTATTTAAAGCATTTAAAATATTTAGGAATTTCCAATAAATATATACAAACAATTGATTCAATGTTTACCGCGCAATGTTTTATTGTAACTGATGTTGATAATAATCAAATTACAATTTTTCATCCAGGAGCAATGCAATTATCATATGATAATAATTGCATTAATAATACTGATATAAAAATAGCAATTATTTCTCCGGATAATTGTAGTAACATGATAAAACATATTAAAAAAATATTAAAATTAAAAATTCCATTTATTTTTGATCCAGGGCAAAGTTTATCTATGTTTAATAAAGAAGAATTAATAAAAATTATTAAAAAATCTTCTTATATTATTGTGAATGATTATGAATCTAAATTATTGGTTTCTAAGACTTCATTAAGTTTACAAAAAATAAATAAACAAGTTAAAGTATTAATAGTAACGCGCGGTGAATTAGGTTCTAATATTTTTTTAAATAGTGAAAAAGAAATTAAAATTCCATGCGTAAAAGCTGATAAGATAGTAGATCCAACTGGATGTGGGGATGCATTTAGGTCTGGTATTCTTTTTGGAATAACACATAATTTAGATTGGTATACTATTGGTAGATTATCAAATTTGATGGGGGCAATAAAAATATCTTATCAAGGTGGACAAAAACATTGTCCTAGTTTAAGTGAAATAGATCAGCGCTTTAAAGAAGCTTTTGGTTATAGATACAATTAAATAAATCACTAAATATGAATATATTTTAATTAATATCCGTCTATATAAATAGTATATTTTAGATTTTTAAATAAATAAAATTTATATAATAAAAAGCTACTAAATGTAGCTTTTTATAATTATTTTTTTCATTTTTTAAAAAAAATAAATTTACTCCAAACCTCATTCCCAATCCAGGGTTCCACCCGATTGGTATTCCATCACTCTCGTCTCAAAAAAATTAGATTCTTTCTTTAGATTAATCATTTCACTCATCCAAGGAAAAGGATTTCTTTCATATGGAAAAAGTTGTTTTATTCCAATTTGTTTCATGCGACAATTTGCAATAAAACGTAAATAACTTTTAAATGTTTTTGCATTTAATCCTAATATACCCTTTGGCATAGTATCTTCAGCATAATAATATTCTAATTCTATTGCTTTTAAAAATAATTGTTCTATTTCTTTACAAAATTCTGTAGTCCATAAATTTGGATTCTCAATTTTAATAGTATTAATTAAATCAATACCAAAATTACAATGCATTGATTCATCACGTAAAATATACTGATATAATTCTGATGAACCAATCATTTTATTTTGGCGACCCAATGCTAAAATTTGCGCAAAACCCACATAAAAAAAAAGTCCTTCCATGATACATGCAAAAACAATAAGAGATTTTAATAGTTTTTGATCATTTTTTGTATTTCCAGTTTTAAACTCTAAATTAGTTAATACATTAATAAATGGAATTAAAAATTCATCTTTATCTCGAATAGATTTAATTTCATGATATGCGTTAAAAATTTCTAATTCATCTAATCCTAGTGATTCAACAATATATTGATATGCGTGTGTATGTATTGCCTCTTCAAATGCTTGACGTAATAGATACTGCCTACATTCTGGCGCTGTAATGTGACGATATGTACCTAATACAATATTATTAGCAGCTAACGAATCAGCTGTAGAAAAAAAACCAAGATTTCGTTTAACTAAACGACGTTCTTCTTGTGTTAATCCGATTGGGTTTTTCCATAATTCAATATCACGTTGCATATTAATTTCTTGTGGCATCCAATGATTTGCGCAGCTAGATAAATATCTATCCCACGCCCAATTATATTTAAAGGGAACAAGTTGATTAACATCAGTATGCCCATTAATTATTTGTTTATTAATTTTATTAATTCTTTCAAAAGAATTAATTTTTAATGATTTTTTTTTATTATTAAATTGTATTGACATTTTATTTTATTTTATAAAAATACATTTGTTATTATGTTATTTATTATATTATTTTAATAATATTTTATTAAAAATGAAATTAAATTTTATATTTTATTGACATGATTCACATTCATTAATATCATCTATTTCTTCTGAATTTATTAAACAGTTTTTATTATTTTTTACTTCTTGTAAATCTTTATTATATTCTTTTATAAATGTTTTATCAAGATTTATAGAATCTGATATACTCATTTCAAAAGTTGATTTTTTTGAATAAGTTGCGCTTATTGAACGAAGATAATAAGTTGTTTTTAACCCACGTAACCAAGCTAATTTATAAGTTTCATCTAATTTTTTACCAGATTTATTAGATATATAAATATTTAATGACTGCGATTGATCTATCCATTTTTGTCGCACTGAACCAGCTTCTATTAACCAATTTGGGGAAATTTCAAATGCTGTTGCGTAAATTTTTCGTAAATCATCGGGAATACGACTAATTTCAGATAAATTACCGTCAAAATATTTAAGATTTAAAATCATAGATTCATCCCAAAGACCTTTTTCTTTTAATTCTTTTACTAAATATCTATTAATTTCCGTAAATTCTCCAGATAAATTTGATTTAACATGTAAATTTCTATAGGTAGGCTCAATAGATGCTGATACCCCAATAATATTGGATATTGTTGCTGTAGGGGCAATTGCAACGCAATTTGAATTACGCATACCAAATTTTTTAATACGATTTCGTAGTTTTTTCCAATTAAGACTTTCTGACATATTTATTTTTAAATAGTTTGATCCACGCTCTTTTTCTAATAATTTTAATGAATCTTGAGGAAGAATACCTTGATCCCATAAAGATCCATAATATGAACTATAACGACCTTTTTCTTCTGATAATTTAGTGGAAGCATAATAAGCATAATAACAAATCATTTCCATTGAACGATCAGCAAATTTAATAGCTTCTTTTGATGCATATGGAATTTTCATTATATGTAAACAATCTTGAAAACCCATAATACCTAACCCAACAGGACGATGACGTAAATTTGAATATTTTGCTTTTTTAACCGCATAATAATTAATATCAATTACATTATCTAACATTCGCATTGCTATACGAATAGTTTTTTTTAATTTAATAGGATTTAATTTACCATTTTTCATATGTAATGGAAGATTTATTGAACCTAAATTACAAACTCCTATTTCATTACTGCTAGTATTTAATGTAATTTCAGTGCATAAATTAGAGCTATGAATTATTCCAACATGTTGTTGGGGAGAACGGATATTACAAGAATCTTTAAAAGTAATCCATGGATGACCTGTTTCAAATAACATAGATAGTATTTTACGCCATAAATATAAAGCTGAAATTTCTTTAAATAATTTTATTTTACCAAGTTTTATTTTATTCTCATATAAAAGATAAGATTCCTCAAATTCTTTACCAAATTTATTATGTAAGTCAGGTACATCATACGGGGAAAATAAAGTCCATGTACCTTCTTTTATTACACGTTTCATAAATAAATCTGGAACCCAAATAGCTATATTCATATCATGAGTTCTTCTTCGATCATCTCCTGTATTTTTTCGTAACTCAATAAATTCTTCAATATCCATATGCCAGACCTCTAAATAAGCGCATATAGCCCCTTTACGCTTTCCTCCTTGATTTACTGCTACAGCAACATCATTTACTACCTTTAAGAAAGGTATTACTCCTTGTGAGCGCCCATTTGTTCCCTTAATAAGGGAACCTAAAGAACGTACTTGTGTCCAATCATTTCCTAATCCTCCCGCGTATTTTGATAATAAAGCATTTTCTTTTATAGACTCAAAAATTCCATATAAATTATCAGGAACAGTACTCAAATAACATGAAGATAATTGTGAGCGTATTGTCCCGGAATTAAATAAAGTTGGTGTTGAGCACATAAAACTAAATGAAGAAAGTAAATTATAAAATTTTATTGCATATTCTTCGCGATTATCTTCATTAAGTGATAGTCCCATAGCTATACGCATGAAAAAAAATTGTGGCATTTCAATGCGTACATCTTCAATATGCAAAAAATATCTATCATATAAAATTTTTAAACCAAGATAATTAAATTGTAAATCCCTTTCCGGTAATAATGCATTAGAAAGTAATGGTAAGTTAAATTCCGCTAATTTTGGATTAAGTAATTTATTATTAATTCCTTTATTGATAAATCTTAAAAAATATTTTTTATATTTTATGGATAAATCAATTTGTTTTATTTCTCTTCCAAAAACTTCTTTTCTAATACAATACATTAACAAGCGAGCCGTTACTTGACTATAAACTGGATCTTTTTCCATTAATGTACGTGTTGCTAAAATTGATGACTTATGTAATTCTTCTATAGAAATTCCATTATATAAATTTTTTTTTGTTTCTGATAAAATTAAATTTATATTAACTTCTTTTTCTAATCCTACACAAACTGAACATATAAAATTACGGAGTAATTTCATATCAAGCAAACAAGATTTATTATTCTTTATTATATAAATTTCTTTTTCTATTGTATTTTTGTTACTAAAAATAATACCTTGTTTACTTACCTCCTTATTTAAATTAGTAATCATTTAGTTTTTTGTTAAAATTAGTTAAAAAATGTTTAAATTAGTTTTATTTATATATTTTAATTGAATAAATAAAAATCTAAATAAAAAAATATAAATTTTTTAATATAGCATAGATACTAGTAATTAATAAAATTATAATTTTTTTATTAAAAACCAAAAATTTTATTTTTTTAAAAATTAAATTAGTACTATTAATTTTTAAAAATTTTATATAAAATATATTTTATATTACTTTTATATAAGTTGTTAATTATGTTTAAAAATCTTACTAAACGTTTATCTAATATTATTAAAAAAATGAGCGGGGAAGTGCGATTAACTAAAGATAATACTGAAAATATGTTTCGTGAAATTCGTATTTCATTATTAGAGGCTGATGTATCCCTACCAATTATAAAAAAATTTATTTCTAATATTAAAAACAAATCTATGGGAAAAGAAATTTTATATTCTTTAACCCCTGGACAATCTTTAGTTAGTTTAATTCAATCTGAATTATCTCATATAATGGGGGCTCATCTAGATAAAAAACATTTTCAATTAAATCTTTTAACACAACCTCCTTCTGTAATATTAATAGTGGGTTTACAAGGTAGTGGTAAAACTACAAGTATTGGTAAATTATCAAAATATTTACAAAAAAATAAAAAAAAAATATTAACTGTTTCGACGGATATTTATCGCCCAGCCGCAATTAATCAGTTAAAAATAGTAACATTAGAATCTGGTTCTGATTTTTTTCCTAATATAACTAATAATCCGATTAATATTGTAAATTCCGCTTTAAAGCATGCTAAAATTCATAATTATGATGTTTTAATTATTGATACTCCAGGTCAAATAGGTATTAATAAAATAATGATAAATGAAATAAATTTAATCTATAAAATAGCAAAACCAGTTGAAACTTTATTAATAGTAGATTGTATGTTGGGACAAGATGCTCTAAATCATGCAAAAATTTTTAATAATATGCTAACTCTTACTGGTATTATTCTCACTAAATTAGATGGGGATGCTCGCGGGGGAGCTGCCTTATCTATTCAATATATTATTAAAAAACCTATTAAATTTATTGGAACATCTGAAAAAATTTATGGATTAGAAAAATTTGATCCTATTCGTATGACCAATCGTATTTTAGGTATGGGTGATATTTTATCATTAATTAATAGCGCTAAAGAAAATATTAATAAAATTTCTGCAAAAAAAATAGAAAATAAAATCAAGAATAAAGAAAAATTTGATCTTAATGATTTTAAAACACAATTAATACAAATGAAAAAAATGGGTGGATTAAATATGTTAATAGAAAAACTACCATATTATATTCAACAAAAAACAAATAAATCCAATGTAAATGAAACCGAAAAAAAAATAAGAAGAATAGAGGGAATTATTAATTCAATGACTTTATATGAGCGTAAAAAACCATTCTCTATAAAATCAAAAAGGAAAAAACGTATAGCCGCTGGATCTGGTGTTAATGTACAAGAAATTAATCAAATGTTAATACAGTTTAAACAAATGCAAAATATAATAAAAAAAATTAAAGGAAATAGTATTATGAAAATTATTCGTAATATAAAAAATTATATCAGTTAAAATTTAAATTTTATAAAACTTTTATCTTTTAAGTTTAGAGAATATAAATTTTAATATATCAGTTATTGGCACAAATATTGTTTTTTTATTTCTTCTTTCTTGGTATTCAACTTTTCCATTTTTTATAGTATTATCGCTTATTATAATTCTATGTGGAATACCAATTAATTCCCAGTCAGTAAATATTTTTCCTATTCTTTCTTTTCTATCATCTAGTATAACATCAATATTTGCTTCTATTAATTTATTATATAAAGAATTTATTTTTTTCTTTATAATTTCATTATAATGATAACCAATAGGACATAATACTATTTCAAAAGGTGCTATTAATTGTGGCCAAATTATTCCATTATTATCAAAATTTTGTTCAATAACTGCACTCATAATACGTGTTATACCTATACCATAACAGCACATTTGAATTGATTTCAATTTTCCTTTTTTATCTAAATAAGAAGCCTTCATTTTATCTGAATATATTGTACCTAATTGAAAAATATGACCTATTTCAATTCCACGTTGAATTTTTAACAAGCCTTTACCATCTGGAGATAAGTCTCCTTCTACAACATTACGAATATCTTCTATCTCTGGCTTTGGTAAATCACGATCCCAATTAACACCAGTATAATAAAAATTAATTTTATTTGTTCCGCACGCAAAATCATTCATAATAATTACACTATAATCAGCAATAATACGTATTTCTGGTTTAATATGAAATGGACCTAAGTAATTTGAAGATACACCAAATATATTAATAATTTCAGATTCAGAAGCAAAGCGATAATTTTGTAATCCATCTATTTTTCTTATTTTTATATCATTTAATTGATGATCACTTCGTAATAATAATATACAAATTTTTCGAGTATATAAATTAAGGTTTATTATTAATACAATTGATCGAACTATCATTGATAATGGAAATTTTAAAAAATTTATTATTTGCTTAAAAGTAAATTTATTTGATGGTATGGTAATTAATTTTAATTTTTTAGTAGGTTTATTATTTATATTTAAATTATACATGCTTTTTGCTGTTTCAATATTAGCGGCATAATTTGAATCTGGGCAATATGCAATTATATCTTCTCCTGTTTTTGATATAACATGAAATTCATGCGAAATAGACCCGCCAATTTCTCCGTTATTAGCTTCTACTATACAAAATTTTAAATCAAATTTTTTAAAAATGCGTATATAAGTGTTATACATTTTTTGATATGAAAATTTCATGCTTTCTAAATCACAATCAAATGAATACGCATCTTTCATTATAAATTCTCTGCTACGAATTAAGCCAAATCGAGGACGAATTTCATCACGAAATTTAGTTTGAATATGATAAAAATTAATTGGTAATTGTTTATAACTATGTATTTCATTGCAAATAATGTTTGTTATTACTTCTTCAGAAGTAGGTTGAATAATAAAATTACGATTATATCTATCTTTTACTTTTATAAAATCTAAATTTATTTTTTTATAACGACCACTTTTTTTCCATAATTCAATTGGCTGCATAATTGGCATTAATAACTCAATAGCACCAGAATTATTCATCTCCTTTCTAATAATTTCTTGAATTTTATGAATAACTCGTAAACCAATAGGCATATAAGCATAAATTCCGGAGCTAATTTGCTTAATCATTCCAGAACGTATCATTAGTTTATAACTAATTACATCACTATTTTCGGAGAAAGTTTCCTTGAGTGTGGAAATAAAAAAAATAGAAGCACGCATATTATTTTAAAAATATAATTTTGTTATATAACTTATTTTTTATATTAAGTAAGTTTAGATAAATAATGATAAATTTTAAAAATTAACTCAGAACAACCAACATGTGTCAATGCAGAAATTTTAAATATTTTATTTTTTGATTTAAAATAATCAACAAAATTTTCCATATATTTTATTTTTTCTTTTTCAGAAAGAATATCAATTTTATTTAAAATAATCCAACGAGGTTTTTCAAAAAGTGAAATATTATAATTTCTTAATTCTTGTGTTATGTCATTAATTTCTTGAATTAAATTAATTATATTTTTAAATAACGACACATCAATAATATGTAAAAGTAATTTTGTACGCTGTAAATGACGTAAAAATTGGATACCAAGACCAGCTCCATATGAAGATCCTTTAATTAACCCAGGTATATCTGCGATAGTAAAATTATTATCATAATTAATATTTACTACACCAAGATTTGGATATAATGTTGTAAATGGATAATCACTAATTTTAGGACGCGCGTTTGAAACAGCAGAAATAAATGTTGATTTACCAGAATTTGGTCGACCTAATAAACCAACATCCGCTAAAATTTTGAGCTCTAATTTTAATTCTTTATATTCACCTTTAATTCCATTACTTTTTTTATATGGCACTCTATTAATCGAAGATTTAAAGTGAATATTTCCTCTACCCCCTTTACCTCCATTTGCCAGTAATACTACTTGCTTATCTTTAACGAGTTCAGCAATATTTTTTTCAGTTTTATAATCAATAATTAAAGTACCAATTGGCATACGAAGAAATATATCTTTTGCATTTTTTCCATGACAAGCATCGCTTCTTCCATTTCCCCCATTTTTTGCTTTTTGTTGCTTAGAAAAAGAATATTCAATTAATGTATTAACATTACGATCAGCTATTGCCCAAATTGAACCTCCTTTTCCCCCATCTCCCCCGCTAGGGCCGCCAAATGGACGATATTTTTCTCGACAAAAACTAATAATACCATCTCCTCCGTCTCCCGCGATTACTTGAATTTTAGCTTCATCTATAAATTTCATAAAATAAAATTGTAAAATTTACTAAAAAATTTAATTTTAAATTAAAATTTAAATAAAATTAAAAACAAATTAAATTTTTACTACCGTAACTAATTGTTGTTTTTTCTTACCATGTTTTAAAAAAAATACTTTACCCTTAACTAAGGAGAATAAAGTATGATCTTTTCCAATTCCAACATTTTTTCCTGCATGTACTTTTGTTCCTCGTTGACGAAGAATAATATTCCCGGCATTAATTATTTGATTTCCATAAATTTTAATACCTAATCGCTTAGATTTCGAATCTCTTCCATTCCGAGTCGTTCCCCCTCCTTTTTTATGTGCCATAAAAAAAACTCCTTAATATTCCTTTTTAATTTATTTTTTTATCATAATCTATAGAAATAATTTTTATTTCTGTATAATTTTGTCGATGACCTTGATTTTTTCGATAATGTTTACGTCTTTTCATTTTAAAAATTTTAATTTTCTTAAAACGACTTTGTGCTAATACGATAGCTGAAATTGTAGCATCAGAAACTAATGGTTTACCTAAAATGATATTTTTATCTGTATATATAGCAAGTATTTTATTTAAAATTATTTTTTCCCCAACATTTACAGATATTTTTTCTATTTTAAGTTTTTCATTATTGGTAACTTTATATTGTTTACCCCCGGTTTTTATTACCGCATACATAAAAGAAAACCTTAATAGTTTGTAAAATTTTTTTAAAAATATATTATAATTTTATATAAAAAAAAATTATTTTATATACATTTTTATTCTAAGTCAAAAGTTCTTTTAGAAACAATAATACTTAAAAATGATTTTTAATTTTTAAATAATATCTTTTTTAAATAATTAATACTTATTTCACCTCTTATAAAATTATCATCTATCATTAATTTTTTATGTAAAGGAATATTAGTATTTATTCCTTCGATGATTATTTCTGATAAAGCTATTTTCATTCGACAGATTGCCTGTTCACGAGTTAAGCCATAAGTAATTATTTTTCCAATCATTGAATCATAAACAGATGGCACATAATAACCAGAATAAATATGAGAATCAATACGAATACCCGCTCCTCCAGGTGAATGCCAATTTTGAATACATCCAGATGATGGCATAAAACGAAATGGATCTTCAGCATTAATTCGACATTCAATTGCATGTCCTTTTAATATGATATCTTTTTGATTATATTCTAATCTTTTACCTGCGGCAATACGAATCTGTTCTTTAATAATATCAACCCCAGTAATAAACTCTGTTACTGGATGCTCAACTTGTATACGAGTATTCATTTCTATAAAATAAAAGCTTCCATTTTCATATAAAAATTCAAATGTTCCTGCACTATAATAATTTATTTTTTTACAAGCATTAATACAAAGTTCAGCAATTTTTTCAATAATTTTTCTTGAAATTCCAGTTGCCGGAGCTTCTTCAATTAATTTTTGATGTCGTCTTTGCATTGAGCAATCTCGTTCACCAAGCCAAATTGCATTTTTATATTTATCACATAAAATTTGTATCTCTATATGTCGCGGATTTTCTAAGTATTTTTCTATGTATACTTCAGAGTTACCAAATGTAGATTCAGCTTCTGATTTAGTAATATTAACTGCATTCACTATATCATTTTCATTGTATATAACACGCATCCCCCTTCCTCCTGCCCCTCCACTGGATTTAATAATGATAGGATAACCAATAGTACGCGCAATATTTATAATTTCTTGTGGATTTTTGGATAATTTTTTATTAAATCCTGGAACACAAGGTATATTCATTTCAGTCATAATTTGTTTAGCTGATAATTTATTACTCATCATACGTATAGAGCTAGAATGTGGTCCAATAAAAATAAAACCAGATTTTTCAGTACATTCCGCGAAATTAGAATTTTCAGATAAAAAACCATATCCAGGATGAATAGCTTCTGCATTAGTAATTTCTGCTGCACTAATAATTGCTGGTATATTCATATAACTAAATATGGGTTTATCTAAACCTATACATACTGATTCATCAGCTAATTTAACGCATTTAGTATTGCGATCTATTTCTGAATGTACTATAACTGTTTTAATTCCCATTTCTTGACATGTACGCTGAATTCTTAAGGCAATTTCTCCGCGATTAGCAATAAGTATTTTTTTAAACATAAGTATTTATATTAGTATTAAGTATTTATATCTATGTAAATTTGTTATAAATTTTGATTAAATGTTTTTATATTAAATTAATTTTAAAATAAATAATGGTTGCCCGAATTCAACTGGTTGTTCATTTTCAACAAGAATTTTTTTAATAATTCCTTGCTTTTCTGAATTAATTTCATTTAATAATTTCATTGCCTCAATAATACATAATGTTGTTCCAATTTTAACTTCAGATCCAATTTCAACAAATGGAGAAGAATTAGGAGCTGATGAATGATAAAAAGTTCCAACCATAGGTGATTTAATTATATATTTTTTGGAATCATTTATTGTTAATTTATCACTACTTAATACTGATATATTTTTTTTTTCTGAGGTTATAGAATTACACTTTTGATCCGATAAATTTTTTGATTTCAACATTAATATTTTATCATGTAATTGTATAGATTCTTTAATAATACGAATATAATTTTTTTCTTCTGTTACCTCTAATTCTTTAATATTAGATTTTGCCACAAGATCAATAAGAGATTTTAATTTTTTTAAATCCATTTCAAGTCCTAAATAATTTTATAAATTTTGAAATAAAAAAAATATATTTTAAAATAAAAATTAAATATTAATTTATTTTTTATAATTTTTCTTTAAATTTTATCTTCTAATTTTAAAGATTTTTGAAATATATTATTATTTTTTTTTATTATATGCATTTAAGGTATTTTTTAGATATGAATTTAAATTCCTATTGAGTCATAAATAAAATTATAAATTTATATTTATTAAATAATTAATGGAAATAGATTATGAATTTACTTTTTGAAAAATATAGCGCCTTTAAAGTTGGCACAATTTTTTCTCAGAATGGTAATTTTTATCAAGTTAAAATAATTTCTGGCCGACATATTAAGGTAAAAAATAGTGATATTTTACTACGATTTTCCACACCAAATCCAGATCAATTAATTAAACAAGCAAAATTATTAGCTAATGAAATTGATCTTAATTTTTTATGGGAAATTGTTGGAACAAAAGAATTTTATTTTTTTGATTTAGGTATAGAATACTTTGGGCATACTCCATTATCATATGAAGCGGCTAGTTTATTATTTTGCTTACATAATTCTCCTATTTATTTTTATAAAAAAGGAAAAGGACGTTATAAAGCAGTACCTGGAAAATTATTAAAAACAACTAAAATTAATTTAGAAAAAAAAAAATCACAAATAAAATTACAAAATGAATATATTAGTAAATTAAAGAACAAAGAAATACCAGATAAAATACAAAATTTGGCTCTACAATTATTATTTAAACCAGATAAAAATAGCATAGAATATAAAGCATTAAATATTGCTAGTAAGGCATTAAAAGTATCTCCGGAACGTTTAATAATTGATTGCGGTAGAATTAAATCAATTGAACAATTACATTATAAAAAATTTTTATTTCATTTTTTTCCAAAAGGTATTAAATTTCCAAATTTAATTATACCTAATTTACCAAAATTACCTGTAGCTAATAATATACGCGCATTTTCTATTGATGACGCTTCAACTACTGAAATTGATGATGCATTATCAGTTGTTAAACTTTCATGCGGAAAAATTCAAATAGGCATACATATTTCTGCCCCAGGTTTATGTATAAAACGTAATGATTTAATTGATAATTTTATACGAGAGCGTATGTCAAGCATATATACTCCTGGAAATAAAATAACTATGTTACCTAGTAATATAATTGATAAATTTAGTTTAAATGAAGGGAAAACTCGTGCCGCGTTATCTCTTTATTCAATATTAAATCCAATAGATTGGTCATTAGTTTCCACAAAAACTCGAGTAGAAATGATTTCTATTGTATCTAATTTAAGAAATAATTATTTAAACTCATTAATTACAGAAGAAATATTAAATTCTGGTGAAGGTGAGTATCCACATAAAAACGATATTGCTATATTATGGAAATGGGCAAAATCTCTTGAAAAAAAACGTATGATTAAACGAAAATCTTTTGGTTTAAAATCAAAAAAAAATGATAAAATTGATTTTAATTTTTCTGTTAAAAATAATATAGTAACTATTACTTCTTATAAAAGAGATACATCAATTAACAAAATTATATCAGAATTAATGATTTTTGCTAATAGCAATTGGGGTAAATTAATTTCTAATCACAATATTCCTGGCATTTATCGTGCACAAGGAGGATGCGAGTATACATCAAAAACACAAGTGCGTATGATAACGCATCCCGCTCCTCATCAAGAATTAGGTGTTAATCAATATACTTGGAGCACTTCACCATTAAGAAGATATGTAGATTTAGTTAATCAATGGCAAATATTAGCATGTATAAAATATCAAAACATTTCATCTATAAAGGCGCCCTTTCAACCCGGTGATACAGATTTATTTGATATAATATTATCATTTGATAAATTAAATTCTAATTATTCTTATTTTCAAAAAAAAATGGAACGTTATTGGTGTTTACGTTGGTTATTGCAAAATAAAATTAAATTAATTTACGCAACGGTAATTAAAAATGAAATTTTTCAATTATTAAATTTACCTTTAATTATTCGTTTACCTGGACAAAAATTAATACAAGGTACACAAGTGAAGTTGAATTTATTACATATAGATGAAATCAATTTAACTATTGAGGTTAAATTATTAGAAATTTTATAAACTTATTATAATAATTTTTAAAGTTAAAAATAAATTGCAAAATTATATTAAATAAATTAATAAAAATAATAAGATTAAAATATTTTTTAAAAATATATATTTATGAATAAAATTCTTATTATTGCAGAAAAACCTTCTGTTGCATGTGATATTGCTAAAACATTAGGTGGATTTACTAAATATGATGAATATTTTGAATCTGATTGTTATGTACTTTCATCGGCAATTGGTCATTTATTGAAAATTTCCGTTCCCAAGAAATATCATACAAAATATAATAAGTGGACCTTTAAAAATTTACCAATAATTCCACCAAATTTTATTTTAAATCCAATTACTAAAACTAAATCTAGATTAAAATTATTAAATTTTTTAATTAAACGTAAAGATATTGTTGAGTTAATTAATGCTTGTGATGCTGGACGAGAAGGAGAATTAATTTTTCGTATGATTATAAGTTATACACATGCCACACAACCTATAAAACGATTATGGTTACAATCCATGACATCAAGCGCAATTCGAGATAGTTTTGCTAATCTTAAAAGAGATAGTGATATGCTTTTATTAGCAGATGCCGCTCGAAGTCGCAGTGAGGCTGATTGGTTAATAGGTATTAATGGAACGCGTGCTATGACTGCTTTTAATTCAAAAAATGGTGGATTTTATTTAACAACCGTAGGAAGAGTGCAAACACCTACTTTATCAATTGTAGTTACTAGAGAAGAAAAAATAAAAAAATTTATACCTCGAAATTTTTGGGAAATAAATGCTACTTTCATTAGTTTTCATCCAGAAAATAATATGAAGATTATTTATAAAGGAAAATGGATAGACTATAAATACAAAAAAAATACTCTAGATCTAGAAAAAAAACCTGAACGATTATGGAATAAATTAACAGCAGAATCAATTATATCTAATTGTATTAAAAAAAAAGGAATTGTTACTGGAAAACTTAAATTAACTAAATTAAAAGCACCTCTTTTATTTAATTTAACTAGTTTACAGCGTGAAGCTAATTGTCGATTTGGTTTGTCAGCTAAAAATACTTTAAATTTAGCACAAAAACTTTATGAAAAATATAAAGTTATAACATATCCAAGAACTGATTCATGTTATTTACCAAGAGATTATGTCGATTATATTGAAAAAATTTTATTTTCACTATGTGATAATAAAAATTATCAAAAATTTACAAAAGAAATTTTGAATAAAAAATGGTATTTTATAAAAAATAAACGTATTTTTAATAATTCTAAAGTTAGTGATCATTTTGCAATTATTCCTACTACAATACCATTACCTAAAAAAATTTCAGATTTAGAAAATAAAATTTATGATTTAATTATGCGTCGTTTTATAGCAATATTTTTTCCGGTTGCTGAATTTCAGATAATTACTTATATTACTAAAGTTAAAGAAAATTATTTTAAAAGCAAAGAAAAAATAATGATTAATTCTGGATGGCTAATAGTTTATGATAATAAAATAAATAATAAAAATATAAAAAAAAATAATGAATTACTTAATATAATTAAACTAAAAAAAGTACAAGTTAATTCAATGACAATAAATACATTAACTACAACCCCTCCCGCTCGTTATACAGAAGCTACCTTATTATCAGCAATGGAAGGAGCTGGAAAATTAATTAATTTAGAAGAATTTCGTGAAGCAATAACAGAAAAAGGATTAGGTACTCCTTCTACTCGTGCTTCTATTATTGAAGGTTTAATTAGTGAAAAGTATTTATTAAGAGAGTTTCAAAAAATAATACCAACAGCCAAGGCTTTTCAGTTAATGATTTTATTGCGGGGGCTTGGAATTAATGAATTAACTAATCCAGCATTAACGGGTGAATGGGAATATAAATTAAAGCAAATAGAAAAAGGAGATATTAGCCGAGAAGAATTTATGTGTGAAATTAAAAATATGACTAGAATTATTGTTAAAAGAGCTAAAGAGTATAATTGTAATACAATTCCAGGAAATTATATAACATTAAATTCAATATGCCCTAATTGTAAAGGAATTATTAAAGAAAATTATCATAGTTTTTCATGTATTTTTTGTATTTTTTCAATAAATAAAATTTTAGCAAATCGTCAATTTGAAATTTTTGAAATTGAAAAATTATTAACTAATCATATTATCGGGCCGTTAAATGGGTTTTGTTCAAAAAATGGTAGAACATTTTCTGCGATGATTAAAATTGTATATAACGCTGAAATAAAAAATTATAAATTAGAATTTGATTTTGGAAAAAATAACAATATAAAAAATAATTATTTATTTGATTTAAATAAAAAAAATATATTAGGAAAGTGTCCAATATGCAACGGAAATGTATATGAAATGGGATTAATTTATTCGTGCGAAAATTTTTTTAAAAAATTAAAAAAATGTAATTTCCATAGTAATCGCATTATTCTAGAAAAAGAAATCCTTCCTGAGCAAATAATTAAATTACTTAATAAAAATAAAACTGATTTATTGACAGGCTTTATATCTCAACGTACTAAACGTTCATTTAAGGCCTTTCTTGTTAAAGATAAAAATGGAAAAATTTCATTTGAATTTAAAAAAAATAAAAATTAAAAATTAATTAGAATTTATTTTTCAAAAATTAAATTATTTTATTAAGATTTTTGTTTACAAATTTCAAAAAATATAGAAAAATTGTAAAATTACAAGATTATTTAAAATATTATGATTTCAATTCAAATTTCAAATAAATTAAAGTTGCAATTTTCTAAACCTATAACAGTGTTAGAGGTTGCTTCTTATATTAATGTGAATCTAGCTAAATCAGCTATAATCGGTAAATTAAATGGTATATTAGTAGATTTATCTTACGTAATTGATCATGATGTAAATTTAACTATAATAACAGAAAAAGATAATATTGGATTAAATATAATCCGTCATTCAACCGCGCATTTATTGGCTTATGCAGTCAAAAATTTATTTCCTGATTCTCAAATGGTAATTGGACCAGTAATAGAAAATGGATTTTATTATGATTTTTTATATAAACGTTCTTTTACAAAAGAAGATTTAATATTAATTGAAAAAAAAATGATTGAACTTTCCCAAAAAAATGAATTTTTTTTAAAAAAAATTATAACTCGCGATAAAGCGATTTCATATTTTAATTCTGTTGATGAAGAATTTAAAAAAAAAATTATTAATTTAATTCCTAAGAATCAAGAAATATCTTTATATAGCATTGGTTCTTTTATTGATTTATGTCGAGGTCCTCATGTTCTCTCAACAGGAAAATTAAAAATATTTAAATTAATAAAATTAGCGGGTTCTTATTGGAAAGGTGATCAAAAAAATAAAAAATTACAAAGAATATATGGAACAGCTTGGGTCACAAAAAAAGATCAAGAAATATATTTATACATGATCAAAGAAGCAGAAAAAAGAGATCATCGTAAATTAGGGAAAAAATTAAATTTATTTCATTTTCAAGAAGAAAGTCCGGGGTTAATATTCTGGCATCCAAAAGGATATATTATATTACAAGAAATAAAAAAATATATACGGAAAATATATAAAAATAATGGTTATAAAGAAATCAAAACACCACAAATGTTAGATCTTTCATTATGGAAAAAAACTGGTCATTGGGAAAATTATAAAGATAATATGTTTACCACAAAATCAGAAAATCGTTTTTATGCATTAAAACCAATGAATTGTCCTGGACATATTCAAATTTATAATTCTAATTTTCATAGTTATCGTGATTTACCATTACGTTTTGGTGAATTTGGTCAGTGTCATCGTAACGAGTCATCTGGTTCTTTACATGGAATGATGCGAACAAGAGGTTTTATTCAAGATGATGGGCATATTTTTTGTACAAAAAAACAAATTAAAAATGAAATTATTATATTTAATGAATTAGTACATAAGGTATATAATGATTTTGGTTTTAAAAATATCCAAATAAAATTAGCTTTACGTCCGAATAAAAGAATAGGAGAAAATAATATTTGGGATTTAGCTGAAAATTCATTACGCGAAGCAATTAGTGGTTCTGGAGTTACATGGGAAGAGTTTCCGGGAGAAGGAGCATTTTATGGGCCAAAAATTGAGTATCATTTAAAGGATTCAATTGGGCGCTCCTGGCAATGCGGTACTATACAAATTGATTTTTCTATGCCATATCGTCTTGGAGCAGAGTATATAACAGAAAATAATACTTGTAAAACACCAGTTATGTTACATAGAGCTATTATTGGATCATTAGAACGTTTTATCGCAATTATTATTGAAAATTATTCTGGCGCTATGCCTTTATGGTTAGCTCCAATACAAGTTATGATACTTAATATTTCTAAAGAACAAATTGAATATGCTCAAAAAATATTAAATTTTTTAAAAAATAAAAAATTTAGAGCTGAAGTAGATTTGCGTAATGAAAAAATTGCCTATAAAATACGATTACACTCTTTAGAAAAATTACCATATATAATAATAATTGGTAATAAAGAGCTTTATGAAAATAAAATAACTGTTCGTGCGCGAGGTAATATTAATCTTGGTATTATGTCAATTGATATGTTAGTTATACGTCTAATAAATGAGATAAATACTAAATATTCATAAATAAAAATTAAATTATTTTTTAAATTTAATAGGAGAAAAAAATAATTACAAATAGATCTAAGCATCGAATTAACCGAGAAATTATAGCACCAAAATTACGTTTATCTGGAATAAAAAATGAACCATTAGGTATTGTTACGTTAGAAAAAGCTTTTTATTTAGCTGAAAAAGAAAATGTTGATTTGGTTGAAATAGCTCCTTTTGCGAAACCTCCTGTGGCGCGTCTTATGGATTATGGTAAATTTAAATATAGAGAGAAAAAAAAAGCACATGAAGCAAAACTTAAACAAAAAGTTATTTTAATTAAAGAAATTAAATTTAGACCATGTATTAATGAAAGTGATTATAAAATTAAATTACGTAATTTAATTAGATTCTTAGAGGAGGGCGATAAAGTTAAAATTACATTACGTTTTCGAGGACGCGAAATATCTCATCAAGATCTTGGATTTCGTGTACTTGAACGCCTCAAATCAGATTTAGAATTATATTCTCAAATCGAACAATTTCCTAAAATAGAGGGTCGTCAAATGATAATGATTTTATCTCCTAAAAAAAAATAATTAATGCATATTTACAATAACAATATAAAAATATATATTCATATAATATCAGTAAATCATAATATTAGTAAAATTAAATAAAATTTATATAAAGGAGTTATTTTCTGTGTTTA
The DNA here is from genome assembly GCF_016593155.1 of Candidatus Profftella armatura (Diaphorina cf. continua). Lineage (GTDB taxonomy): Bacteria > Pseudomonadota > Gammaproteobacteria > Burkholderiales > Burkholderiaceae > Profftella > Profftella armatura_A. The sequence continues at coordinate 65,937 of NZ_AP023215.1, forward strand.
AAATAAAAACGAAAAGCAGCGCAAAAAAACGTTTTCGTATACGCCCCGGAGGTTGCATTAAGCGTGGACAAGCCTTTAAACGTCATATTTTAACTAAAAAATCTACTAAAGTTAAACGTCAATTACGTGGATTAGTATCTGTTCATAAAAGCAATATAGCATCTGTGCGAGCTATGATGCCAAATTCTTAACCTTGTATTATAAAAGGAAATATTATTATGTCTAGAGTAAAACGCGGAATAACAGCGCGTGCCCGTCATAAAAAAGTTTTAAAACAAGCAAAAGGTTATTTTGGTCGTCGAAATTCTGTGTATCGTGTTGCTAAACAGGCAGTCATGCATGCTATGCAATATGCTTATCGTGATCGACGTAATAAAAAACGTGTATTTAGATCATTATGGATTGCTCGTATTAATGCCTCAGTTCGACAACATAATATTACTTATAATACATTTATAAATGGTTTAAAAAAATCTTCTATTCAATTAGATCGTAAATTATTAGCCAGTATAGCTGTTACAGATAAATTAGTTTTTTCTTCTATTGTTAACCAAATAAAAGAAAATTTAATTAATTAATAAAGCTTTTTAAATTAATAATTTATTATTTTTTATTTATATGAATCAATTAAAAGAACTGTTTATACAAGCTAAATTTGATTTTTCTTCCGCATCAAGTATTTCTTCTTTAGAAAACACAAAAGCTTATTATCTTGGTAAAACTGGTAAATTAACTCAATATATAAAAAATATTAAAAAACTTTCTATAAATGAGCGGAAAAAATATGGTAAAATTATTAATTCTGTAAAAATAAAAATTGAAAAAGAACTTAATATTCATCGTGAAATTTTAAAAAAAAAACAATTACAAACATTATTAAAAACTAATAAAATTGATATAACCTTACCTGGAAGAGGTAAAAATAAAGGAGGGTTACATCCAATTATGCGTACTTTAGAGCGTATTGAAAAAATTTTCTATTCTATTGGTTTTGATATAACAGATGGACCGGAAATTGAAACAGATTTTAATAATTTTACTGCATTAAATAGCCCAAAAAATCATCCCGCTCGTTCAATGCACGATACTTTTTATATTAAAAATAAATATGTTAGTAATAATAAACCATTATTACGTACACATACGAGTCCTATGCAAATTCGTTATTCTAAAATTCATAAACCGCCTATTAAAGTAATCACCTCCGGTCGTGTATATCGTATTGATAATGATTCAACTCATTCTCCCATGTTTCATCAAATTGAAGGATTATGGATTGATAAAAATATTAGTTTTTCAGATTTAAAAGGTATTTATTTAAATTTTATACGTATTTTTTTTGAATCAAATAACATACAAATTCGCTTCAGACCTTCTTATTTTCCTTTTACAGAACCATCTGCAGAAATTGATATTTTTTTTAAAGATGGACCATTAAAAGGTAATTGGTTAGAAATTTCTGGAGCAGGACAAGTAAACCCAAAAATTTTGCGTAATATGAATTTAGATCCCGAAAAATATATTGGATTTGCTTTTGGATCAGGGTTAGAAAGATTAACTATGTTACGTTACGGTATAAATGATTTACGTTTATTTTATAAGGGAAATATTAGATTTTTAAAACAATTTACTTGATTTTATATTAAATTTTATATATTAAATAAAAAATTTTAACAATGCAAATTCCTGAAAATTGGTTACGAACAATAATTGATCCAAAATTGTCTTCTAATGATCTTGCAGATTTATTAACAATGTCTGGATTAGAAGTAGAAAAAATAGAAACAACCATTCCAATTTTTTCTAAAGTAATAATTGGTAAAATAATAAATATTATTAAACACCCTGATATAGATAATTTAAATATTTGTAAGGTTGATACTTATAAAAATATTTTAGATATTGTTTGTAATGTACCTAATATACGTGTTGGATTAAAGGTTCCATGCGCTATAATTGGATCCTCGCTACCATGTATTAATAAAAAAAAATCTTTTATAATTAGTGTAAAAAAAATTCATGGAATTAAATCATATGGAATGTTATGTTCTGCATATGATTTAAAAATAAACAATAAAAATAAATATTTACTTGAATTACCAGAAGATGCACCTATTGGAAAAAATTTTTATGATTATTATCAATTTAATAATTTAAAATTTATTATTAAACTAACACCCAATAGAGGTGATTGTTTATCTTTATTTGGAATAGCGCGTGAAATATCTATATTAAGTAACACTCCATTAAAATTACTAAATACTAAAATTACCTTACCAAATTATAAAGAAATTTTGCCAGTTAAAATATTGGCAATGGATTTATGTGGTCGTTTTTCTGGACGCATTATTCGGGGAATAAATCCTAAAACATCAACCCCTAAATGGATGCAAATACGCCTTGAGGATAGCGGACAAAAACTTATTTCCGTCTTGCCTGATATTACAAATTACGTAATGTTAGAATTAGGAATTCCTATTAATATATTTGATTTATCTAAAATTTACGGTGAATTAAATATAAGATGGGGAAATATCGGTGAAACCTTTAAAATATCTAATGATTTAACTATTAATATTAATAAAAATACTGGAATTATTTCTGATAATTTTAAAATAATATCATTATCTGGTATTATTGAGGGAGTTGACGTGACTGTAACTTTAAATACAAAAGATATATATTTAGGGGTAGCATTTTGGTGGCCTAATTCAATTTGCGGAAAAGCTAATCATTATAATCTTGTCACTGAATCATCATACCGTTTTGAGAGGGGTATTGATTTTAGTAAAACGATAAAATGCTTAGAGCGTATTACTAATTTAATTATTGAAATTTGCGGAACATCGTCATCAAAAATATCTCAAATAGATGATCAAATTGTTAATATACCAGTTAGAAAAAAGATTAAAATTCGATCAGAACGCGTTATTAAAGTTTTAGGTATTAAATTAACAAATCAAGAAATTTCTAATATTTTCATTCGTTTAAAATTTAATTTTATTCAAAAAAATAATATTTTCTTGGTTACTCCCCCGGCACATCGATTTGATATTGAAATTGAAGAAGATCTTATTGAAGAAATTATACGTATCTATGGATTTAAAAATATTCCTATATCGTTACCTATTACTGTCTCTAAACTGTCCCCAGTAAAAGAAGGATGGCAATCGTTATTTTCTATTAGACATCAACTTGCTTTTGCGGACTATCAAGAGGTTATAAATTATAGTTTTATTGAAGATTCTTTAGAAAAAGATTTTTCTCAAAATATTAATAATCATCCAATTGAATTATTAAATCCAATTTCTAATAAATTCAATACAATGCGTTCAACTCTTATTGGTAGTTTAGTTAATAATGTATGTTATAACTTAAAAAGAAAATTAGAGCGTATTCGTTTGTTTGAGATCGCTAATATTTATTTACATGATAATCGAATTAAAGATGGCCCCTTTACTGTATCAGGTTATAAAGAATCAAAAAAAATAGCAGTAATTTCTTATGGCCCACTACTAGAACCCCAGTGGGGGGAAAAAAATCGTAATATTGATTATTTTGATTTAAAAAATGATTTAGAAAATTTATTTTTTCCTATACAATTAAAATTTTCAAAAATAAATAATTCTATTTTACACCCCAATCGATCAGCTCTTATATTAAGAAAAGAAAAAAATATTGGTTTTATAGGTGAACTTCATCCAATATTAAAACAAAAATATGATTTACCATTATCTCCAATATTTTTTGAGATTGATGCTCTAGAATTACAAAAACGTAAAATACCAAATTATATTCCAATATCTAAATTTCCTAATGTTACTCGTGATATAGTATTTATTTTTAATAAGAATATTAATTTACAGGATATCATGAATACTATGTTTTTTGAAAAAAATAATAACTCAAATTGCTTTATAATACAATCCATTACATTATTTGATGAATATCGTGGAAAAAAACTCAAAGAAAATGAAAAAAGTTTTGCTTTTAGATGTACATTACAGGATCCTAAAAAAACTTTAAAAAATAATATCATAAATAATGCAATTAATGCATTAATTAATTCTGTTTGTAAAACTTTTAATGCAAAATTACGAACATAAATTTTATAAAAATATTTTTTCTATTATATAGAATTAAATTTTTTTATATTTTCAAAATTAATTTCTATTAATTTAATAGTTCACGCAATACAAATGGTAAAATACCATCATTTTTATAATATTTAATTTCCATTGGAGTATCGATACGCAATAATAATTTTATTTTTTTTATTTCTTTTCTATTTTTTCGATAAATAATAAAATCTACTTCTTGTAATGGTTTAATATTTTTTGAAATTCCTTTTAAATCAAAATACTCATTACCTGTAATATTTAAAGATTGTACACTATCATTATTTAAAAACTGTAATGGTAATACACCCATTCCTATTAAATTTGCACGATGAATACGTTCAAAGGAACGAGCAATTACCATTTTTACTCCTAATAATTTAGTTCCTTTAGCCGCCCAATCACGTGATGATCCTGTTCCATATTCTTTACCCGCAAATATTATAGTAGAAATATTATTAGAAATATACTTCATGGCAGCATCATAAATTGACATTTTTTCACCGCTAGGTTGATAATATGTAAATCCACCTTCGATTTGTTTACTATTTTTACCCAAAGAAGTTATTAAATTTTTTATACGTTTATTGGAAAAAGTACCCCGAATCATAACTTCGTGATTTCCGCGACGAGAACCATAAGAATTAAATTCATTTTTTAAAACACCGTTATTAATTAACCATTTTCCTGCCGGACTAAATTCTTCAATTAATCCTGCTGGAGAAATATGATCAGTAGTTATAGAATCACCCAAGATACATAATGCTCTTGCTCCCTTAATTTCCTCTGAAAAAGATTCAAAATTTAATTTAAAATTATTGAAAAATGGAGGTTTAGAGATATATGTTGAAATCGGCCAATCATAAATATCATCAATTACAATATCAGTAATATTGTTCCATAATTTTCCAGGATTATTTTTAATATTTTTATAATTAAAATAGAATAAATTTCTATTTAATGTAAACTTTTCTAAAGAATTAATTTCCTGACTAGATGGCCAAATATCATTTAAATAAATATTTTTACCATTTTTATTTCTTCCTAATGGTTCTATTGTAATATCTATTAATATATTTCCAGCAATAGCATAAGCTATTACTAATGGAGGAGAAGCTAAAAAATTTGCATAAATACTTGGATGAATCCGTGCTTCAAAATTTCGATTTCCTGATAATATAGATGATGCTATTATATTATTATTAATAATAATTTCTTCTATTTGAGATTTAATTTTTCCAGAGTTTCCAATACAAGTAGCGCAACCATAAGCAACAATATTAAAACCTAATTTTTCTAAATATAAAAGTAAACCAGAATTATTTAAATATTCAGTTACTACTCTAGATCCTGGAGTAAGTGATGTTTTTATTTTTGGTGAAATTTCTAAACCTGATTCTACTGCTTTTTTGGCTAATAAACCAGAAGCTAACATTAAATTAGAATTTGATGTATTGGTGCATGAAGTAATTGCAGCAATTAATATATCTCCATTTTTAATTTTAATACCATCTTGAGTAGTATATATTTTATTTAATTCATTAATATTTTTATTAAAACCATTTTTTGAAGTTGGTTTAATTAATAATTCAGTAAATTTTTTTTTAACATCCTTTAATTTAATAAGATCTTGTGGACGCTTAGGACCAGATAATGATGGTAACACATTATCAAGATTTAATGTTATAATATCTGTATAATCTATTTCTCCTATTTTTGGAATACCAAATAATTTTTGAGATCGAAAATAACTTTCGAATGCGTTAATTTCTAAATTATTACGACCGGTATTATAAAGATAATTAACAGTCATTTTATCTATCGGAAAAAATCCAATTGTAGAACCATATTCTGGGGCCATATTACTAATAGTTGCTCTATCAGTTAATAATAAAGATTTTACACCATCTCCAAAAAATTCTACAAATTTTCCAACTACCTTTTTTTTTCTAAGTAATTTAGTAATTGTAAGCACAAGATCTGTTGCTGTTACTCCCTCATTTAATTTACCTATTAAATTAACCCCTATTACATCTGGTATTAAAAAATAAATTGGTTGACCTAGCATCCCCGCCTCCGCTTCAATTCCACCAACTCCCCAACCAACTACACCCATACTATTAATCATAGTAGTATGAGAATCAGTTCCAACAATTATATCCGGATAATAAATATTATTTTTATTTAATACCCCACGAGACAAATACTCTAAATTAATTTGATGCACAATCCCAAATCCAGGTGGTATTACATTAAATTTATTAAAAGCCTGCATACCCCACTTTATAAATTGATATCGTTCCTTATTACGTTTAAATTCTAATTGCATATTTAAATCTAAAGCTTTTTTTTCTCCAAAAAAATCAACTTGAACAGAATGATCAATTATTAAATCTACAGGAACTAATGGTTCAATTTTTTTAGGATTTTTATTTATTTTTTTAGAAATACTACGCATCGCAGCTAAATCCGTTAAAAGTGGTATACCTGTAAAATCCTGTAATAAAATACGTGTAACTATTAATGGTAATTCTTTTATTCTTAAATCTTGAGGTTTCCAATTCATTAACTCATAAATATATTCTTCAGTAATTTTTTTGCAATCATAATTACGTATTATTGATTCCAATATAATTCTAATTGATATAGGTAAACGAGAAATATTAATATCAAATTTTTCTTCTAAAGCGGGTAATGAGTAAAATTTACCCTTTTTATTCTCAAAAATTTTAAATTCTTTTAAGATAGTTTTTTTATGAAACATAATAACTTTCTATTCACATTTAATAAAATGATTTTAAAAATTATCGCATAAGATGATTAATACCACAAATTTCATTTTTTAATTCCTCAATAGAAAGATTAATTTTTTTTTGAGAAAATTTATCAATTTTTAAATCTTGAATAATCTTATATTTACTATTTTTAGTTTTTACCGGAAAACCAAATATTATATCTTTAGGTATATTATATGAGCCATCTGAAGGAATTCCCATTGTTACCCAATTATTTGTTCCAAAAATCCAATCTTTTATATGATCTATAGCCGCTGATGCGGCTGATGCAGCTGATGATACCCCTCTAATAGAAATAATTTCTTCTCCTCGTCTACTGATAGCGGGCAAAAAAACATTTTTATTCCAATAAGAGTTATTATTAATAATATTTTTAATAAGTACCCCATTAACTGTTGCATAACGATAATCAGCGTACATAGATAATGAATGATTACCCCAAACAAATACTTTTTTAATGGATGATACAGGCTCATTTAATTTAGATGCTAATTTTGCTATTGCTCGATTATGATCAAGACGCAACATAGCTGTAAAATTTTTATAAGATAAATCTGGGGCTGATTTCATTGTAATATATGTATTAGTATTAACTGGATTTCCAACAACTAAAACCTTAACATCACGTGAAGCAACGGAATTTAATGCCTTTCCTTGTTCAATAAAAATAGGAGAATTAATAGCTAATAACTCAGAACGTTTCATATTACTTCCTCTAGGAAGGGAGCCAATTAATATAGCAATATTTGCATCTTTAAAGGCTGTTATTGGATTTTTATGAGCACTAACATCCATTAATAATGGAAAAACACAATCTTCAATTTCCATAATTACACCTTTAATCGCTTTTTGTGATTTTTTATTTGACGCCTCAAGTAATTGTAAAATTATTGGCTGATCTTTACCTAAAAGATCCCCATTAGCAATACGAAATATAATACTATAACCAATTTGACCAGCTGCGCCTGTAATAGAAATTCGTACTGGTTTTTTAAGCATATATAAATCTCCAAAATTAAAAATTTTAAAATATTATTAATTTCATAAAATTATTAATATAATTAATTATGTTCACATAAAGTTAAAAACAAACATCTCAAAAGGATTTTAACAATGAATAAAATAAATAAACTTAAAAATCAAAAAAAATATAAAAATATAAATATATTTCAAATTATTAATTATCGTTTACCCCCCAGTGGGATTGTATCAATAATGCATCGTATCAGTGGATTATTTATATTTTTTTTATTACCTTTTATTTTATATTTATTAGATCAAAGTTTAAATTCAAAAAATTCATATGAAATTTTTAAAAAATTTACATCGAATTTTTTTTTTAAAATTTTAATTTTAACATTAATCTGGTTATATTTAAATCACTTTTTTTCCGGTATCCGTCATTTAATTATGGATTTAAATATTGGTTTAGATAAAAATATTTCAAACAAATCAGCTATTTTTATATTAATAATAAATTTATCTTTAATATTAATTATAACACTAAAATTTTTTGGAGTAATATAATAATGAATAGCGATAACAATATTAAATCAAAAAATAAATTTTTTAACGCCCATTATGGTGCACGTGATTGGTTGGCTCAACGTATAACTGCAGTTATAATGGTAATTTATACAATAATTCTGTTATTTTTTTTATTAACTACTACTAATTTTAGTTATGAAAATTGGTCTAATTTATTTCAGTATAAATGGTTTAAAATAATTAGCTTTTCTGTTTTAATTTGTTTATTTTATCATGCATGGATTGGTATACGTGATATATTAATGGATTACGTAAAATCAGTTATTATTAAATTAATATTATATATTTTTAGTATTTTATGGTTAATTAATTGTGCTAATTGGGCAATACAAATATTATGGAGAATATAATGATTTTTAATAAATCTATTATTACAAATCATCGTTTTGATGTATTAATAATTGGCGCAGGAGGATCCGGTATGCGGGCCTCACTGCAGTTAGCGCAAAAAGATTTAAATGTCGCAGTTTTATCTAAGGTTTTTCCTACTCGTTCACATACAGTTGCCGCTCAAGGGGGGATTAGTGCTTCGTTAGGTAATATGTCAAAAGATAATTGGCATTGGCATATGTTTGATACTATTAAAGGATCTGATTATCTTGGGGATCAAGATGCTATTGAGTTTATGTGTAAAGAAGCACCAAAAGTTGTATATGAATTAGAACATTTTGGTATGCCATTTGATCGAAATAAAAATGGTACAATTTATCAAAGACCATTTGGTGGACATTCAGCTAATTTTGGAGAAAAACCTATAGCTCGCGCTTGCGCTGTGGCAGATCGTACTGGTCATTCTCTTTTACATACATTATATCAACGTAATTTACATGCTAAAACTAATTTTTTTATCGAATGGATGGCTATTGATTTAATTAGTAATTCCGAGGGTGATATTTTAGGGGTTGTTGCATTAGAAATAGAAACTGGTAATATAATGATATTGGAATCTAAAATAACAATTTTAGCTACAGGAGGAGGAGGTCGTATTTGGGCGGCTTCTACTAATGCTTTTATAAATACTGGTGATGGAATTGGTATGGCAGCACGAGCGGGATTACCTCTTGAGGATATGGAATTTTGGCAATTTCATCCGACTGGAGTTGCAGGTGCCGGAGTTTTAATTACAGAAGGTGTTCGAGGTGAAGGTGGAATTTTAATTAACTCTAATGGTGAACGTTTTATGGAACGTTATGCGCCTATTTTAAAGGATCTTGCCCCTCGTGATTTTGTATCCCGAGCAATGGATCAAGAAATTAAAGAAGGACGCGGTTGTGGACCAAATAAAGATCATGTAATGTTAGATTTAAGACATATTAATTCCGAAACAATTATAAATCGTCTACCATCAATTTTAGATATTGGACATAAATTTGCAAATGTAAATGCATTAAAAGAACCTATTCCAGTTATACCAACTATTCATTATCAAATGGGTGGTATTCCAACTAATATTTATGGCCAAGTTATAATACCTAAAAACAATGATAATGAAATTGTTAACGGTTTATATGCAATTGGTGAATGTGCTTGCGTATCCGTACACGGAGCCAATAGACTTGGAACTAATTCATTACTCGATTTATTAGTATTTGGTCGTTCTGCTGGTAATCATATCCTTAGCTTAAAACTTAAAAATTTCCATAATAAAAAACTTCCTTTTAATACTATTGACGCTATTATTGGTCGTTTATCAAAATTAGAAAATAATAAAGGATCTGAGCGTGTTCAAGATGTAGCTAATGATATTCGCCAAACTATGCAAAATTATTGTGGTGTATTTCGAACAGATGAATTAATGAAAAATGGTTATAAAAAAATTATGATTTTAGACGAAAGACGTAAATATATTTCTTTTAAAGATAAATCTACAGTTTTTAATACTGCTAGAATTGAAGCACTAGAATTAGATAATTTAATTGAAACAGCTAAAGCCACTATTTCTGCAGCTTTCTCTCGCAAAGAATCTCGTGGCGCTCACGCGCATAATGATTTTAAAAATCGAGATGATATTAATTGGTTAAAACATTCAATTTGGTATTCTAATGGAAATCGAATTGAATTTAAATCAGTTAATTTAAAACCTTTAACAGTTAAAACTTTTCATCCTAAAGTACGTACTTTTTAATAAAAAATAATATGAAACGCATAATTAAATTTAAAATTTATCGCTATAATCCAGATTATGATATAAAACCTTATATACAAAAATTTTTAGTTCATTTATCATCAAATGATAAAATGTTATTAGATGCATTACAGCGTATTAAATATGATATTGATGATTCATTAACATTACGTCGTTCTTGTAGGGAGGGTGTCTGCGGTTCAGATGCAATGAATATTAATGGAAAAAATGGATTAGCTTGTATTACAAATTTAAATGAATTAAAACAGCCAATTATAATACGACCATTACCAGGATTACCTGTTATTCGTGATTTAGTTGTTGATATGACATTATTTTTTAAACAATTTAATTCAATTAAACCATTTTTAATTACAAATAATAATCCTCCTGAAAAAGAACGATTACAATCTCCTGAACAACGTAAAATTCTTGATGGTTTATATGAGTGTATATTATGTGGATGCTGCTCTACGGCGTGTCCTTCATTTTGGTGGAATTCTGATAAATTTGTTGGGCCAGCTGGATTATTACAGGCTTATCGTTTTATTTCTGATAATCGCGATGAAGCTACTAATTTTCGTTTAGATAATTTAGAAGATCCATATCGTTTATTTCGCTGTCGCTCTATAATGAATTGCGTAGATACATGCCCAAAAGGATTAAATCCCAATCGCTCAATTAATAAAATTAAAGAATTGATGATTTATAGAATAATATAATAATAAATATTAAAAATATTTTTAATAAAAAATTCTACATAAAATTTAATAAAAATTTTATTAATATAATTTTATTGATATAAAATAATTATAAAATTTAAATTGTTGTTAATTTAATTTTTTAATTATTTTAAAAATAAATATATATATGTTGTTAATTAATATTATATGTTGTTAATTAATATTTTATTTATTTAAAAAAGGAAAATATGCCTATTTCTGATAGTAAAGTTACTTTATCATTTTCAGATGGCACTCCGTCATTAAAATTCCCAATTTATAAAGGAACTATTGGACCTGACGTAATTGATATACAAAATTTTTATAAAATATCTGGAAAATTTATTTATGACCCAGGATTTATGTCAACTGCGTCATGTAATTCTGCAATTACATATATTGATGGTAATATTGGTGAATTATTATACAGAGGATATCCAATTGAGCAACTTGCAAATAACTGCAATTTTATGGAAATTTGTTATTTATTATTATATGGTGAATTACCAAATAAAACACAAAATAATAAATTTACACAAACTATAACAGAACATACTATGGTTGATAAAAAAATATTTTCATTTTTTCATGGTTTTTCTCGAAACGCTCATCCAATGGCTATATTAACTAGTTTAGTTAGCGCATTACCCACTTTTTATAACGATTCTTTATCCATTAATGATCCTTATTATCGTGAAATATCTACAATTCGAATAATTGCTAAATTACCAACTTTAATAGCTATGATTTATAAATTTAATGTAGGTAAACCATTTATTTACCCCTCTAATAATTTTAAATATTGCGATAATTTTATATATATGATGTTTTCAAATACATGCAAAAAATATAAAATTAATAAAATTCTCACAAAGGCATTAGATAAAATTTTAATTTTACATGCCGATCACGAACAAAATGCATCTACATCCACTGTTCGTCTTGTTGGTTCTTCTGGTGCCAATCCATTTTCTTGTATTGCTGCCGGCATCGCTTGTCTTTGGGGGCCTTTACATGGTGGGGCAAATGAAGCTGTACTAAATATGCTTAAAAAAATTGATAAAACTGAAAATATTTCTAAATTTATAAAAAAAATTAAGAATAAATCATCTAATATAAAACTAATGGGATTTGGACATAGAATTTATAAAAATTATGATCCTAGAGCTAAAATTATACGTAATATTTGTTATAAGGTTCTTAATGAACTTAATTTATTAAATAAATCATTGTTTAAATTGGCTATAAAATTAGAAAAAATAGCATTAGAAGATGATTATTTTGTGTCCCGTAAATTATATCCAAATGTAGATTTTTATTCCGGAATTATACAACAAGCACTCGGGATTCCAACATCTATGTTTACTTGTATTTTTGCGATGGCACGTGCTGCGGGCTGGGCTGCACAATGGAATGAAATGATATCTGATCCAAATAAAAAAATCGGTCGTCCTAGACAATTATTTGTTGGATCACCTAAAAGAAGTTTAAACTATAAATAAAAATTTTTAATTGTGTATATTATTATGCCCAGTTATACACTGGGCAGTTTTTAAAAATTATTTAATTGTAAAAAAATTACATAATTTAATTCATCTCGTAAAATATAAAATAGGTAAGTAAAATGACAAATCAATACGAGAAATATAATTTATATTCTTATTTTTATAGTGAAAATCTTTTATATATAGAAGATTTATATAAATCTTATTTAAAAAATTCAAATTCTATATCAGAAAATTGGAAAATATGTTTTGATTTAATGCAATCTATTAATTATCAAAATAAATTAAATATAAATTTTAAAAATTTAAATAAAGAAACAGATAATATTTCTATTTATAAAAAAAATCATAAAAAATTCGAATTAACATCTTTAATAGATAGTTACCGTAGATTAGGTGTATATTTTGCTAACTTAGATCCATTAAAACAAAAAATAAAAAAAATAAATTTAGCTTCTAAATTAAATATAAAATTTTATAATTTTAATGAATCTGATATGGATTCTATTATTAATGTTAATAATATTTTTTTTGGAGTTAAAGAAATAACATTACGAAATTTATTAAAATTTCTTAAAAATACTTATACTAGTAATATTGGATCTGAATTTATGTATATTAATAACTTAAAAGAAGTTAAATGGATCCAAGAACAATTAGAGTCAACTCAAGCAACTCCAAATTTTTCAAAAGAAAAACAAAAAAATATTCTTTTTCTTCTTACAGCGGCAGAAGGATTGGAGCGTTATTTACATAATCGTTATGTGGGTCAAAAACGCTTTTCTTTAGAGGGGAGTGAAAGTTTTATTTTATCATTAAATGAAATTATTCAACGCTCCGGAAAAAAAGGTATTCGTGAAATTGTTATAGGTATGGCTCATCGTGGACGATTAAATGTTCTTGTAAATATTTTAGGAAAAAAACCAAAAGAATTATTTGATGAATTCGAGGATAAAAATAGCAAAAATTTACTTTCTGGTGACGTAAAATATCATCAAGGATTTTCTTCTAATATTAATACTCCTGGAGGAATAATTCATTTATCTTTAGCATTTAATCCTTCTCATTTAGAAATTATTAATCCTGTTGTTGAGGGGTCTGTTAAAGCACGAATGGAAAGAAGAAATGATAAATTTGGTACACAAGTTTTACCAATTTTAGTGCATGGTGATGCCGCTTTTTCCGGACAAGGTGTAGTAATGGAAACTCTAAATTTTTCTCAAATAAATAATTATAATACTGGAGGAACTATACATATTATAATTAATAACCAAATTGGTTTTACAACTAGTCCAAATGATTCACGTTCTACTTTATATTGCTCAGATATAGGGAAAATAATTGAAGCACCAGTTTTTCATGTTAATGGAGACGATCCAGAGGCTGTAATATTAGTTACTCAAATTGCCGTGGATTATCGAATGAAATTTAAAAAAGATTGTATTATAGATATTATTTGTTTTCGTAAATTGGGGCACAATGAACAAGATACTCCATCATTAACGCAACCTTTAATGTATAAAAAAATTTTTCAACACCCAGGTATTCGTAAATTATATGCCAATAAATTAGATACACAAAAAATTTTAACAAAACATGAAAGCGAGCATATGATAAAGGAATTTAATGATATGATAAATACCGGTAAATCTATCGTTAATTCTATACCATCAAATTTTATTCATGATAAATTTACATTAAAATGGGCTCCATTTTTAAAAAATCAATATATTAATAATTTTAATACTAATACCTCAATATCTTTAGAAAAATTAAAAATTTTATCAAAAAAAATAACTAATATACCTAAAAATTTTAAATTACATAAGTTAGTTAAAAAAATTTTAAAAGATCGAGTTGCAATGGGATGCGGTCAATTGAATTTAGATTGGGGTATGGCGGAACATTTATCATATGCATCATTAGTTATATCCGGTTATGGAGTTCGTCTATCTGGACAAGATTCTGGTAGAGGTACTTTTTCTCATCGTCATGCCATACTTTATAATCAAGACTATGAATATTCAAAAAAAGATAATATATCAACCTATGTACCTTTACATAATGTTAGTAAAAATCAAGAAAAATTTCATATAATTAATTCTATTCTTTCTGAAGAAGCTATATTAGGATTTGAATATGGTTTTTCAACATCTTCACCAAATACATTAACAATTTGGGAAGCACAATTTGGGGATTTTGCTAATGGCGCACAAGTAATTATTGATCAATTTATCAGCTCTAGTGAAGAAAAATGGGGTAGAATATCTGGTTTAACTCTAATGTTACCTCATGGTTATGAAGGTCAAGGCCCGGAGCATTCCTCTGCTCGCTTAGAACGCTTTTTACAATTATGCGCAAATAATAATATGCAAATAGTACAACCAACTTCTGCTTCTCAAATTTTTCATTTATTACGTTATCAAATGATTCGCCCAATTCGAAAACCATTAATTATTATAACTCCTAAATCTTTATTACGAAAAAAAGAAGCATCTTCAACTTTAATAGATTTAGCAACCGGTAAATTTAATAAAATTATTAGTGAAATAGATGATATAATTAATCCTAAAAAAGTAAAAAGGATTATCGCTTGTTCTGGTAAACTTTATTATAATTTATTTGATTTTCGAAAAAAGAAAAATAAAAATGATGTTGCGATTATTCGTATTGAGCAACTTTATCCATTTCCTCATGAAGATTTTTTAAAAATTTTAAGAAAATTTAAATATTTTGAGAAATTAGTATGGGCTCAAGATGAACCCAAAAATCAAGGAGCATGGCCACAAATACAAGAAAATATTTTAAAAAATTTAACATCAACTCAAAAATTAATATACGCAGGCCGATCTTGTAGTGCATCACCTGCCTCCGGTTATTATAGTAAACATTGTGAAGAACAAATAACTTTATTAAATAATGCTTTTTTTAAATAAAATTAAAATACTTAAAATATTATGGAGAAAAATTTATGGCACTTATTGAAGTAAAAGTTCCGCAGTTATCGGAATCTATATCAGAAGCAACGTTATTAAATTGGCATAAAAAGGAAGGAGAATTAGTTGTTCGTAATGAAAATTTAATTGATATCGAAACAGATAAAGTAATATTAGAATTACCGGCTCCACAAGATGGTATAATTAATAAAATTATTATTTCTGATGGATCTATTGTGACTTCTAATCAAGTAATTGCACTAATCGATACCAATGTTTCTAAATTAAACTCTAAAACAGAAATAAAAAATAAAAAAGATATAAAAAATCTTAATACTATTGCAATGCCCTCTGCTAAAAAAATTCTTTCAGATAATAATTTAAAAATTTCTCAAATTAATGGTACAGGTAAAGATGGTCGTATAATTAAGGAAGATGTTCTTAAGGTTTTATCATCGATAAAAAATATAAATAAAAAAATACCCGAAAAATCTAAACCATATTTAAATAATATTTCTATAAAAAATAATTCTCGATTAGAAGAATATGTTCCTATGAGCAGATTGCGTATGTGTATTGCGGAACGTTTATTACAATCACAAGCTAATAGCGCAATTTTAACTACATTTAATGAAGTTAATATGCAATCAATAATTGATTTACGTTTAAAATATAAAGATAAATTTGAAAAAGAACATAATGTAAAATTAGGTTTTATGTCTTTTTTTGTAAAAGCAGTTGTTTCTGCTTTAAAGCAATATCCAATTATTAATGCCTCAGTAGATAGTAGTAATATTATTTATCATAAATATTATGATATTGGAATTGCTATTAGCTCATCTAGAGGATTAGTTGTTCCAATATTACGTAACGCAGATATAATGTCAATTTCTGATATTGAAAAAAAAATTAATGAATTTAGTAATAAAGCACATAATAATAAACTTTTACCAGAAGAAATGAGTGGAGGTACATTTACTATATCAAATGGAGGTGTATTTGGTTCTATGCTTTCAACTCCAATTATTAACCCTCCTCAATCAGCTATTTTAGGTGTTCATGCAATAAAAAAACGTGTTATTGTTGAAAATAATAATATTGTAATTCGTCCAATTAATTATTTTGCATTATCATACGATCATAGAATAATAGATGGTCGTGAAGCAGTGCTCAGTCTTGCGGTAATTAAAAAAAATCTAGAAGATCCATATTGTTTATTCTTGGATTTATAAAATAATTTTAAATAAACTTTAAATTAAAGTTAATAAGAGAGTTTTATTATGAATAAAAATTTTGATGTTATAGTTATTGGAGCTGGTCCTGGAGGATATGTAGCGTCAATTCGTTCAGCACAATTAGGATTTAAAACAGCCTGCATTGATGAATGGAAAGATCATGCAGAAAATTTTGCATTAGGAGGAACTTGTACAAATGTTGGATGTATTCCATCTAAAGCTTTATTACAAACCTCTAATTATTTTGAAAATACAAAAAATTCGTTTTTTGAATATGGCATTAATATAGAAAATATAAAATTAAATTTACAAAAAATGCTAGAAAGAAAAAATAATATAATAAAACAAAATAATGCAGGAATATTATTTTTATTTAAAAAATATAAAATAAAATTTTTTCATGGTCATGCAACTTTTACTGGAAAAATATATAATGATTTTTATGAAATTCAAATTATTAATAAAAACAAAGAAATAATAATTACCGCTAAATATATAATTATAGCAACTGGCTCTAATGCAAGATCTTTTCCAGATGTAAAATTTGATGAAAATTTAATTTTATCTAATAAAGGTGCGTTAGAAATGGTTGATGTTCCAAAAAAACTTTGTATTATTGGTGCTGGTGTAATTGGTCTTGAAATAGGGAGTATTTGGAGAAGATTAGGTTCTAAAGTTACTATTTTAGAGATATCATCTAATTTTTTAAATATAGTGGATGAGGAAATTTCAAAAAAAGCATATAATTTATTAACTAAACAAGGATTAAATATAATTCTTAATGTTAAAATACATGATATTAAAATTAATAAAAAAAATATTTTGATTAATTACACTAATAAATCAACTAATTTAAAAACAGAAATAATTACATCAATTTTTGATAAATTATTAATTTCTATAGGTAGAATTCCAAATACAAATAATTTAAATATTGATAAAATTGGTTTAAAGATGAATGAAAATAATTTTATCATAGTTAACGATAATTGTGAAACTAATATATCTAATATTTATGCAATTGGTGATGTTGTAAGAGGCCCAATGCTCGCTCATAAAGCGGAAGAAGAAGGAATTATGGTCGCTGAACATATTTCTGGTCAAAAACATTCTATTAATTTTAATGCTTTACCTTTTGTCATTTATACCCTTCCTGAAATTGCTTCTGTTGGTAAAACTGAGCAATATTTAAAAAAACATAATATTTCTTATAATGTTGGTATATTCCCATTTTTGGCTAACAGTCGTGCGCGTATTTTAGGTGAAACATCGGGTATGGTTAAAATATTATCTGATATGAATTCAGATGAAATTTTAGGTATTCATATTATTGGTCCAATGGCATCTGAATTAATTTCAGAAGCAGTTATGGCGATAGAATTTCGTGCATCATCTGAGGATATTGCGCGAATATGTCATGTGCACCCATCATTATCGGAAGCAATAAAAGAAGCTGCTATGTCAATTGAAAATCGTTCTATTAATTATTAATTTATATTGTTAATGAATTTTAAAGAACATTACATAAATTATTTAATTAAAAAAAAATATTATTTTGATTCTTCACAAATTAAAGTAATTAATTATTTACAATTAACGTATGAAAAATGGGTAAAATATAAAAAATATAATAAAAATTTTTTTAAAAAAATAATATTACGTAAAAAAGTACCTCGAGGAATATATTTATGGGGAGATGTTGGTAGAGGAAAATCATATATAATGAATTTTTTTTATTCCATGATTCCATTTGAAAAAAAAATTCGTTTTCATTTTTATGAATGGATAAAAAATATACATTATATACTTCATAAATCAAAAAATTTATTAAATCCATTGGATAATATAGCATTAAAAATATCTAAAAAATATTGGCTTATTTATTTAGATGAATTTCATATATTAGATACAGCTAATGCTATAATTTTTTTTAATTTTTTTAAAAAATTACTTGATAATAATGTATCCCTTATTATAACATCGAATTATAATCCTAATTTATTGTATTCAGATAACTTACATTATAATCATATATTACCAATAATTAAATTATTAAAGGAAAAAATGGATATCATAAATATTAACGGTGATATTGATTACAGGTTTTTACCAAAAAAAAATAGTTATTATTATACACCCATAAATACTTTAAATAACAATAAATTATTACATTTATTTAATAAAATAAAAAAAAATTCAGAAGAAAATTCATATATTTATGTTACTGGAAATCGTAAAATATATACAGTACGTTGTTCTAAAAATATAATTTGGTTTGATTTTTTTACATTATGTAAAGAGGCATATTCACAAAATGATTATTTAGAGATTGCTAATAATTTTAAAAATATAATATTATCGAATGTTCCCCGTATGTCTATTGATATGTCCTTAGAAGTTCGTCGTTTTACTTGGTTAATTGATATATTTTATGAGTATAAAATAAAATTAATTATTTTAGCTGAAGTTGAACCAATTAAATTATATACTAAGGGACCTTTATCAAATGAATTTAAGCGTATAGTTTCTCGTATCATGGAAATGCAATATTTTTATTCTTAATATTCTTAGAAAATAAAAATTTATAAAAATAAATACATATTTATAAAAATTGAATTTTACTTGAAAATAAGTTAAATTTAGTAAATTACTTAATAATAATTAATTAGAAAATTTATAAAATGACAATCGAGCAAACATTATCAATTCTTAAACCAGATGCATTAAAAAAAAATATAATAGGTGAAATTTATGATCGTTATGAAAAAATAGGTTTGAAAATTATCGCTGCTTATATGAAGCAATTATCAAAAATTGATGTTGAAAAATTTTATTCAATACATAAAACACGTTCTTTTTTTAAAAATTTAGTAGACTTTATGATTTCTGGTCCTGTGTTTCTTCAGGTATTAGAGGGAGAGGATGCGATTAAGAAACATAGAATTTTAATAGGTGATACCAACCCAATAAAAGCAACTAAAGGAACAATTCGCGCGGATTTTGCGGAGTCAATTGATAAAAATATAGTACATGGATCTGATTCTATTAAAAATGCAAAATTTGAAATTTCATATTTTTTTTCAATTTCAAATATTTATTCAAAATATTTATAAAATACTTAAAAATTTATATCAATTTAATAAATGATTAATTTATTAGATTTAAGCCCATTAAAATTTGTGAATTATTGTCAAGAATTAGGTGAAATGCCTTTCCGTGCTCAACAATTGCAAAAATGGATTCACAAATTTGGTGTATCTGATTTTAATAAAATGACAGATATTTCCATATCTTTACGTAAAAAATTAAAAAACTCTGGATATATTAAAGCTCCTCATATAATTAGTGATCAAATTTCTTTTGATGGAACTCGTAAATGGATTTTTAATGTTAAAAAAAATATAATAGAAACCGTTTTTATTCCAGAAAAAAATAGAAATACTTTATGCATTTCAACGCAAGTAGGTTGTGCAATAAATTGCATATTTTGTTCTACTGGAAAACAAGGATTTATTCGCAATTTAACAATTGGAGAAATTATTGGACAATTATGGGTTATTGAATTTAAATTAAGAAAAGAAAAAAATATTAAAATTGATTTTATAAAAAATCGTCAAATTACTAACATAGTTATGATGGGGATGGGAGAACCATTATTAAATTATAAATCCACTATCGGTGCCTTAAAATTAATATTAAGTGATCACGCCTATGGTTTATCAAGACGTCATGTGATACTCTCAACTACCGGAATTATACCAATGATTGATAAATTATCGAAAGAATGTCCAGTAGAATTAGCAATATCCTTACATGCATCTAATGATAATTTAAGGAATCAATTAATTCCTATAAGTAAAAAATATCCTTTAAAAGAATTAATATTAGCTTGTCATCGATATATTACTTATTCTCCACGTCATATGATAACTTTTGAATATTGTATGCTTCATGGTATTAATGATGAAGATATTCATGCTCTAGAATTAATTTCTCTCATGAAAAAAAATAAAATATTAATGTCATGTAAAATTAATCTTATTCCATTTAATTATTTTCCTAATTCGAATTTAATATGCTCTAAAAGTTCTCGTATAAAAATATTTGCAAAAATTTTAATGAATTCTGGTCTTTTTGTTACTATACGTAAAATACGAGGAAATGATATTAATGCCGCTTGCGGGCAGTTATCAGGTAAAATATTAAATCACATTTAATTAAACTAATTAATAGTTAATTAATTTTTTAAATTTATATTCAATTAAATTATTAATTAAAATTTATTTTTAATTATTAATGTTTTTATTAAATAAATGCAAAATGTTTAAAAAAAAGAATAAAATATATAGAATTAAAGGTATGAATGATATTTTACCTATCGATTCTAAATTATGGGAATTACTGGAAAATAAAATATTTTTTTTATTAAAAAGTTATGGATTTGAACAAATACGAACACCAATTGTTGAATCTACTTCTTTATTTATGCATTCTCTAGGAGAAGCAACCGATATTGTGAAAAAAGAAATGTATTCTTTTATTGATGCATTAAATGGAGATAATTTATCATTACGCCCAGAAGGAACTGCAAGTGTTATACGAGCGGTAATTGAAAATAATTTAATTTATGATGGTCCTAAAAGACTTTGGTATAGTGGGCCAATGTTTCGTCACGAACGACCTCAATGTGGACGATATCGACAATTTTATCAAATTGGTGTAGAAGCAATTGGTTTTCCTGGTCCAGATATTGATGCCGAATTAATTATAATGTGCTCTCGATTATGGAGAAATTTAAAATTAAAAAATATTTATTTAGAACTTAATTCTATTGGAAATTTTCATGAAAGAAAAAAATACTGTATTGATCTAATTAATTATATTGAAAAACATAAAGATTCAAAATGGTTTTGTGATGATATAAAACATCGTTTATCTTTAAATTCACTCCGTGTTTTAGATAGTAAAAATTTAATTATACAAAAAATATTAAGTAATGCACCAAAATTACTAGATTATTTAGAAAAAGATTCTTTAGATCATTTTAATAATGTTCAAAAAATTTTAAAATATAATAATATTTCTTATAAAATTAATACAAAATTAGTAAGAGGAATGGATTATTATAATCGCACCGTTTTTGAATGGACTACCGATAAATTAGGTTCACAAAATTCTATATGTGGCGGAGGAAGATATGATTTTTTAATCAAAAAATTTAGTAATAAATTTGTTCCAGCATCTGGATTTGCTATAGGAGTAGAGCGGTTAATTGAGTTAATAAAAAAATCAAATATAAATTATAATTCTTCAAATACATGTGATATATATATAGTTCACGTAGGACAAGAAGCAGAATTAAAAGCATTTTTACTATCTGAAAATTTACGAACATTGGGATTAAAAGTTATTTTAAATTGTATTTTTAACAATATACCTGAAAACTTTAAATCTCAAATGAAGCGCGCTAATGCTAGTAATGCTAGTTTTGCTGCTATAATAGGAGAAAATGAAATCGCAAATAACACTTTAATTATTAAAGATTTACGTAACCAATATAATAATCCTACATTAAAACAAATTTCTATTTCCTTTCAAGACGCAGGAAATTATTTGTATAAAAAAATTATTAAAAATATAAATAATTAAACTATCTAAAGCTTACTATTAATAGTATAGTATTTTTTTTAAAAAAATTTTTTTATAAATTATTTAAAAACTATATTAAATTAAAAATGAAACCTGTTCTTGTTTTAGTTGGTCGTCCTAATGTTGGTAAATCAACTTTATTTAATCGTTTAACTAATTCTAGAAACGCTCTTGTAGCTAATCATCCTGGATCAACACGTGATCGTCATTATGGAGAAGTAAATATAGGTAAAAAATCATTTATTATTATTGATACCGGAGGCTTTGATCCAGAAGTAAAAAAAGGTATTATGTATGAAATGACCAAACAAACTAAACAGGCAATAATTGAATCAGATATTATAATTTTTATTGTTGATGGTAGACAGGGTTTAGTTGCGCAAGATAAAATAATTACTAATTTTTTACGAAAATCTGGACAACCAATTGTATTAGTAATAAATAAATCTGAAAATATTAATTCTTCTATGATGTCTTCAGATTTTTATGAACTAGGAATTAGTAATACGCATATAATATCCGCATTATATGGAAATGGTATTAAAAATTTTATCGAAAATATACTAAATATAAAGCTTACTTATAAAAATTTTTCTAAAAAAAAAGAATTTATTAATATTAATTCTATTAAATATATTAAAGTTGCTATTGTAGGTAAACCAAATGTAGGAAAATCTACATTAATTAATACATTATTAGGAGAAAAACGCGTTATTACTTATGATATACCAGGAACCACTCGTGATTCAATAAGATCATTATTTGAATATAATAATCAAAAATATATATTAATTGATACCGCTGGAATTCGACGTCGGGGTAAAATTTTTGAAGTTATTGAAAAATTTTCTGTTATTAAAACATTAAAATCAATTTTAGAAGCAAATGTGGTAATACTACTCTTAGATGCGCAACAAAATATTTCTGAACAAGATGTAAATATTGCTCATTTTATATATGAATCAGGACGCGCATTAATAGTTTGTGTTAATAAATGGGATAGTATTATTCATAATCAACGTGAAATTATTAAAAATAATATAAAAAGAAAATTAAATTTTCTTTCATTTGCAATATTTAATTTTATTTCTGCCATAAAATTACATAACATTAATTCTTTTATGAAGTCAATTAATCATGTTTATGATGCAGCAATAATTAATCTTTCTACTCCTAGAGTAACACGCGCTCTTATTAATGCAATTAAAAAACATCCTCCTTGTCGTAAAAAAATAATTCGTCCAAAATTACGCTACGCACATCAAGGAGGAAAAAATCCACCTATTATAGTGATTCATGGAAATAGGTTGAAATATATTGGAAATGATTATAAACGTTATTTAGAAAAATATTTTTGTAAAACTTTTTCTCTTGTAGGTACTCCTTTAAAAATTGAGTTTCGATCAAATATAAATCCGTATATTAAAAAATAAAACATAAATAAGTTTAATAAT
Organism: Candidatus Profftella armatura (Diaphorina cf. continua); assembly: GCF_016593155.1. Lineage (GTDB taxonomy): Bacteria > Pseudomonadota > Gammaproteobacteria > Burkholderiales > Burkholderiaceae > Profftella > Profftella armatura_A. The sequence goes on from NZ_AP023215.1 coordinate 90,024, forward strand.
ATAAATATATTTTTAAAAAAAATAAAAGTATAATGTTAAAGTAAAAAATATATTATATAATCTACTTTATTTATTCTCTTATAATCTAATATTAAAAAATGGTTTAAAAATATTTAAAATAATAGATTGCAAAAATTAATATTTTATTAAATTAATTATTAAACCTAATTTTTTAAGATTTAAATTAACTTTATATTAAATAATAAATGAATATTTTTAAAAAATATAATAAATCAAATATAGATATGATTGGTTTAATACCAATGGTTATTGAAAAAAATGGACAAAGAGAACGTTCTTATGATATTTATTCACGTTTATTAAAGGAACGTATAATTTTTTTAGTAGGTGTAATTAATGATTTATCTGCTAATTTGATTATAGCACAAATGTTATTTTTAGAAAGCGAAGATTCAAATAAAGATATTTTTCTTTATATTAATTCTCCTGGGGGATCAGTATCCTCTGGTATGGCTATTTTTGATACAATGCAATTTATTAAACCAAATGTTTCTACATTATGCATTGGTTTAGCTGCTTCAATGGGTGCATTTTTATTGGCGTCAGGAGCTAAAGGTAAACGTTTTTCTTTACCAAATTCGCGAATTATGATTCATCAACCATTAGGAGGGGCACAGGGCCAGGCATCAGATATTGAAATTCAAGCACGTGAAATACTTTATCTTCGTCAACGTTTAAATGAAATTTTATCTGAAAAAACAGGTCATTCTGTAAAAAAAATCAGTAAAGATACTGATCGTGATAATTTTATGTCTGCAAAAATGGCTATAGAATATTGCTTAATTGATAAAATTTTAAAACAAAGAAAATAATTTTAATTTCAAGCTTTAAATTTATTTAAATTAATTTAATATTTATATATCTAATTAATATTTATATATCTAACTAAATATATGTCTTATATGTCTGAAAAAAAAAAATTAAATAATAAAAATTTTTTATTTTGTTCTTTTTGTAGTAAACATAAAAATGAAATAAAAAAATTAGTGTCCGGATCTTTTATGTCAATTTGTAATGAATGCATTAAATCATGTAATGAAATTATGTGTGATAATAATACCCTTATTGTAAATTCAAATTCTAAAATTAAGGTAAATTTATCGACACCAAAGGAAATAACTAATTTTTTAAATAAATATGTAATTGGACAAAAAAACGCAAAACGCATTTTATCTGTGGCTGTGTATAATCATTATAAGCGTATTCAATATTTTTTAAATAAAAATAATGAAGATGATGTTGAGTTATCGAAAAGTAATATATTAATAATTGGATCCACTGGATCTGGTAAAACTTTATTAGCACAAACCTTAGCTCGTATGTTAAATGTTCCATTTGTTATTACAGACGCTACAACCTTAACAGAAGCTGGTTATGTTGGTGAAGATGTAGAAAATATTATACAAAAATTATTACAAAATTGTAATTATAACGTTGAAAAAGCGCAACAAGGAATTATATATATTGATGAAATTGATAAAATTTCTCGCAAATCAGAAAATCCATCTATTACACGAGATGTTTCTGGAGAAGGGGTTCAACAAGCATTATTAAAATTAATTGAAGGAACAATAGCCTCAGTCCCTCCAGCGGGAGGTCGCAAGCATCCAGATCAAAATTTTATACAAATTGATACAACTAACATTATGTTTATTTGTGGAGGAGCATTTAATGGGTTAGATAAAATTATATTAGAACGTTCTCAAAAAACAAGTATTGGATTTTCTGCAAAAATTACAAATGATAATGATAAAAAAATATTAAATCCAGAACCAAGAGATCTTATTAAATTTGGTATTATTCCGGAATTAATTGGACGTTTACCAATAATTATTACTTTACATGAACTCAATGAATCAGCTTTAATGAAAATTTTATTAGAACCTAAAAATGCGTTAATTAAACAGTATTCAAAATTATTAAAAATGGAAAATGTAGAGTTAGAAATTAAGCCAAAAGCTTTAAATGCTATTGTTAAAAAAGCTTTAACGCGAAATGTGGGTGCCCGTGGTTTACGATCAATCATGGAAGAAACTTTGCTTAATATAATGTATGAGTTACCCAATAAAAAAAATGTTAAAAAAATAATTATTGATGAAGATTCAATTATTAATCAAGCTAAACCATCAATAATTTATCATGAGTCCACTAAATAGATAAATTATTTTTATGTAATCATTACAATAAAATATTATGCATTAATATAAATTAATATAGATTATAATTAAATTGAAAGATTCAGAAATTTTAAATTAATAACAAATATTATTAATAATTTTTTTAAAAGATTTATTATATGACAAATTCTAAATCATCTAATGAGTATTTACAATTACCTTTATTAGTATTACAAGATATCGTTATATTTCCTTATATGGTAATGTCTTTATTTGTTAGTCGCCTTAAATCAAAAAAAGCATTAGAAGCCGCAATAAAAGGAAATGAAACAATAATAATTTCAACACGAAAAAATTTTTTTACGAATGAGCCATCTGTTAATGATATCTATAAAGTCGGCTGTGTAGTTAATATTTTACAAGTTATTAAATTACCAGATGGTAATATTAAAATATTAATAGAAGGAGTTCAAAGGGTAAAGATTCATTTTATAGATGAATTAAATTATTATATTGCTAATATAACTCCTATGACTGATTCTAATACTACCAGTGCATCTGAGAACGAAGCAATGAGACGTACAATTATTCAAGAATTTGATAAATATTTAAAATTCAATAAAAAACTTTCTCCTGAAATTTTAAAAATATTAATTAATATAAGTGATCCAAGTTTATTAATTGATACTATCATAGCTCATTTACCATTAAGAGTTGAACAAAAACAGTTTATATTAGAAACTCCTGGAGTTTTTCAAAGACATGAGCATTTAATATCCCAACTAGAAAATGAGCTTGATATTTTACAAATTGAAAAACGTATTCGTAGTCGTATTAAACGACAAATGGAAAAATCTAATAGAGAATATTATTTAAATGAGCAAGTAAAAGCTATTCAAAAAGAATTAGGAGAAGAAGAAGAAGGGGTGGATTTGGAAGAACTTGAAAAGAAAATAATCTCAGCAAGAATGTCAAAAGAAGCCTTTGAAAAAGCTCATAACGAATTTCGTAAACTTAGATTAATGCCTCTTATGTCGGCAGAAGCAACTGTAGTACGTAATTATATAGATACATTAATTGCATTACCATGGAAAAAAAAATCTAAAATAAATAATTCATTAAATTACGCAGAAAAAATCCTGGAAGGAGATCATTATGGTCTTAATAAAATTAAAGAGCGAATATTGGAATATCTTGCCGTACAAAAACGTGTTAATAAATTAAAAGCTCCAATTTTATGCTTCGTTGGTCCTCCCGGAGTCGGAAAAACATCTTTAGGAAAGTCCATAGCGCAAGCTACTAATCGTAAATTTATTAGAATGGCATTGGGTGGCATAAAAGATGAAGCTGAAATTAGAGGTCATAGACGAACTTATATTGGATCAATGCCAGGAAAAATTATTCAAAATATTTCTAAAGTTGGTGTAAAAAATCCTTTATTTCTTCTTGATGAAATTGATAAAATAGGTATAGATTTTAGAGGAGATCCCGCTTCTGCTTTATTAGAAGTATTAGATCCTGAACAAAATCATACTTTTTCGGATAATTATATTGAGGTCTCTTTTGATTTATCAGACATAATGTTTATTGCTACATCAAATTCCTTTAATATACCTTCAGCATTATTGGATAGAATGGAGGTAATTCGTATCTCAGGTTACACCGAAGATGAAAAAACAAATATTGCATATCAATATTTATTACCAAAACAAATAAAAAATAATGGATTAAAAAAAAATGAAATTAGTATTTCAGAATCAGTAATACGAGATATTATTCGTTATTATACAAGAGAAGCCGGAGTTCGATCTCTTGAGCGTGAAATTTCTAAAATTTGTAGAAAAGTAGTAAAAAAAATACTATTAAAAAATGAAAATAAAAAAAGTAAAAAAATTATTATATCTCCTAAAAATATAAATAATTTTCTTGGTGTACGTCGTTTTGATGATAGAATTATAGAAAATGAAAATAGAATTGGGCAAGTAATTGGATTAGCTTGGACTGATGTTGGGGGAGAAATTTTAACAATTGAAGCGGTAATTGTGCCTGGAAAAGGAAAAGTTGTTAGAACCGGAACATTAGGGGATGTAATGAAAGAATCAATTGAAGCAGCATGCACTGTAGTGCGAAGTAGAGCTAATAAACTTGGTATAAAGCATGAATATTTTGAAAAAAATGATATACATATTCATGTTCCAGAAGGAGCTACACCAAAAGACGGCCCTTCTGCTGGGGTTGCTATGACAATAGTCCTCATATCAGCTTTCACTGGTATTCCTGTTAATTCTAATGTTGCTATGACTGGAGAGATAACTTTACGAGGAGAAATTTTAAAAATTGGCGGGTTAAAAGAAAAATTATTAGCGGCACATCAAAATGGAATTAAAACTGTGCTTATTCCTGAACAAAATTTTAAAAATTTAATAGAAATTCCAGATAATATTAAAAATAATCTTAATATCATTCCTGTGCGTTGGATTGATAAAGCCATAGAAATAGCATTAGAACATAAATCAAAATAACTTATTTTTAAAAAATTTATAAATAATAAATTTAATAATTTTTAAAAAGATTAATTAATTTATTTTGTAACTATTGATAAATTTTATTTTTTCCTCAACCAGAAAAACGTTTTATATAAAAATAAACATTATTTTTTTATAAATTTTAGAAATAATTTTGTTAATAATACTATTTATTAGCTACACTATATATTAGTAAAATATATAGAATTTAATTTTTTATTTTATAAAATTAATTCTTTTTAAGATAATTAACTTTTTATATTTTATGATTTTAAGTAAATATTGTTTCCACTTAATTAAATTAAGTCATACTATATAAAATGCAAATAACTAATACTATTACATAATTAACGTAACTACACTTAAAAACATATTAGCTATTCATAATTAATTTTTAATATATTAATACCAGTTTTAAATAATAGTAATTATAATAAAATATTGAAAATTTTTATTCATAAAATCATATATAACTTTTTTAATATTATATTTTTTTAAATTATAATTATAAATTATTTCTGGTATTAATTTTTCTAACATATTTTTTATATTAAAATAATATTAATTGTATTATGTAAAGAGTAGCTTAATATATAAAATAATTAAAAAATCTACCTATCTCTCTTATAAAAAACAATAAATACTACATGTAACTTATTTTAGTTAAATTTATACATTATTGTTTTTTAATTATATCTTATTAATTTTGTAATTTAATTTAATATTTATTTAAAATAAAAACCTTAAGAAAATTTTTTATAATAATAAATAGGATATTAGTATGATTAGCTATTAAAATTTAATTAAAATATTTTAATTTTTTTAAAAATATAATTAGAATTGTATAAAGATGAATAACTAAAATTATTAAATTAATAAAAACAGTATTATAATAAAATTATTCTTTTTTTAAAAAAATTATGTATTTAAATAAAAATAGTTTTATGCATAGTTATTTATCTTGTATAATTTAAAAATTGTTAATATTTAGTTAAAAGAACAATTTAGTTCTAAAACTGATATAACTTTAAAACGATAATAAGTAAATAGCAAAATTAACTGAAATAGGAATTGCAATGGCAACTGGCGTCGTAAAATGGTTTAATGATTCTAAGGGTTTTGGTTTTATTACACCTGATGAAGGTGGTGAAGATTTATTTGCTCATTTTTCAGCTATTCAATCAAGTGGATTTAAATCTCTTCAAGAGAATCAACGTGTTTCTTTTGAAGTAACTACAGGCCCTAAAGGAAAACAAGCTTCAAATATTCAAGCCATTTAATTAAATTTTAATAAAATTTCATTAAATCCTCAACTTAGGTTGAGGATTTTTTGTTTTTAATATTATTTAACCAATTTACAGTTTTATATATACCGGATTTTAAATGTTTCTTTTGGTATCCAATTTAATTTTGATACTAGTTAATATCTATAATGCCCAATCTATCGGTAAAAATAATTATATCAAAATAATTAACATTACATTTTCTATTAAATTTTTTAATCAAATCTAGATACAAAGAAATAATACTTAACATATACCAATCTCTAATTTACAACTCATTTCTATAAATTGGTAAATATTTTCCTAATAATATATAATATATTATTAATCATTAAAAAAATCATTTTTTTCAAAAAATGATAAAAAAATAATTTCTACAACAATTTACTTATAAGATTTGATGCTACTTTTAACGTAAAATAGGGATTATTTAGAAAATATAGGGATTATTTGGAGTATAAATGTTTTCTTCCATAGAAAGTTATCATTCTTGATAAAAAACTATAAACTTTATCAGTTTATATATGATCATTTTAATTTCTTTAATTTAAATAAATAAAAACGAACCATCTCCAAAAAACTAAAAATATAAAACAATATTGTATTAATAAATATATCTGGATATATCTGGTTTTTTTATATACAAGCGATTTTACATTAGTTTTTATTGCAAAATGTATTATTCAAAGCATATTAATTTTATATTTATCACAAATATTAGTTTTTAAAAAAAATAATGATTATTATCTATATTATTAATATTACCTCGTAGTAATTTAATTACTAGTGAAAAAAAAATGATTTTATTTAGGAAGTATATAAAGCAATATAATCATTTTATATAAACATATCACCTCATCTTTTCTTGTTGAATTTATAAATACCCAGAATATATTATATATCTATATTTAAAATAAGATCTTTAGACTTTTTAAGTCAATCTAAATCTACGTCACCAGTAATAAAAATTATAAATAAAATATTAAAATAATGAAGAAAAATCTAAATAATGAGCTATTAAATTAATATTTAAATTATATAAATATGGTATTTTACCAAATGAGGTTACATTTAAATACTTAGTAAGCTCAATATAATTTTCATTTGAAAATAATGTGTCTACCATTTGAATATTATTAGCAACCCAACCAATAAGCTTTAATCCGCGAGAATTTATTGCCTCAACACTTAATAAAGCATGATTTATACAACCAATTTTTAAATCAATAACTAAAATTACCGGTAAACCTAATTTTTCCGCTAAATCTGCACTATTTTCATGATCATTAAATGGTACAGAAAATCCACCAATTCCTTCCAATATAATAACATCAGTTAAATTAGATAAATAATTATAACAATTAATAATATGAGAAATATTAATTATACGGTTTTCTAAATTAGAAGATGTATATGGTGAAATTGGATATTTAAATAAATAAGGATTAATTAATTTAGTAAAACTATATAAATTATTACTATATTTATTTAATAAATTTATATCTTCATTGATCCATATTTTATTTTTATTATTAAAGTAGGCTCCAGATGCAACGGGTTTCATCCCAATACAAGATATACCACGTTTTTTAAATTCCGAAAGTAATGCACAACTGATTATAGTTTTTCCTATATTAGTATTAGTTCCAGTAATAAAATAATGTAAAAAATTTTTATTTATCATTTTTTATTTTTTAATTTATATTTTATTAATCTTTTCAAGATAACGTTGAGCATCTAATGCAGCCATACACCCAGATCCAGCACTAGTAATTGCTTGTCTATAAATACAATCTTGTACATCTCCAGCAGCAAATACACCAGAAATATTAGTTGATGTATAACCTGTTTTTATACTTAATTTTGTTTTAATATAACCGTTCTTCATCTCTAATTGTCCTTTAAAAATATCTGTATTAGGTTTGTGACCAATCGCTATAAATATTCCATCAATAGATAAATTATATACATATTTTTTATTAATTTCCTCTAAATTAATACCAGTTACAGTATTATCTCCTATTATTTTATGTACAATATGTTTTAATTTAATATCAATTTTTCCTTCATTAACTTTTTGCATTAAGCGATCTATTAATATTTTCTCAGAGCGAAATTTTTCTTTTCGGTGAATTAAAGTTACTTTTTTGGCAATATTTGATAAATAAAGAGCTTCTTCAACAGCAGTATTCCCCCCACCAATTACTGCAATATTTTTATTAGAATAAAAAAAACCATCACATGTTGCGCAAGTTGATATACCTTTACCTACAAAAGCAGATTCTGATTCTAATCCTAAATATTTTGCTGATGCACCTGTAGCAATAATTAATGAATCACAAATATATTTATTATTATCACCTATTAATTGAATAGGTTTTTTTAATAAAAATACTGTATGAATATGATCAAAAAAAATTTCCGTATTAAATTTTTCAGCATGTTTTAAAAAACGATCCATTAATTCTGGTCCCCTTACTCCATGAGGATCTCCGGGCCAATTTTCTATTTTATCGGTAGTCATTAATTGACCTCCTTTTTCAATTCCAGTAATTAATAATGGATTAAGATTAGCTCTTGCTGCATATATAGCGGCACTATACCCAGCTGGTCCTGAGCCAAGAATTATAACCTTAGAATATTTAGAGGATAAATTAGAAGAAATCATAAAATTTTTAAATATTAAAATAATACTTTATTATAAATAATGTTTTTATTGTATAAAAATAAAAATTTTTATAATTAAATTTTATACAATATCAATACAATATCAATATAAATAAATGCATAACTGATTTTATAATATTAAAGTTTTATTTTAAAAATTTTTTATTATATATTTTTTTTAAAATAACATTATTATCTTTTTTAAATAATAAAATTATTGTGATAATATATAATAATATAATTATAGATGATATAATTATATTTAATTTATGTTTTATAGTTTTATAAAAAAATAAAATAAATTAATTCTTAAAGAAATTATTTATCATATAAAAAATTTTTATTTTAAATAATTTTTATTATTAATTTTATAATATTAATTAAAAATAAAATTAATATTAATATTGAATATATTTTATTTTTTTAAAATTTAATATATTACTATCTATATCTTTGGAGAAAATATGGAAAAATTATTAGTAATATAATATGTTAAAAAATTTTTATTTCGCTAAATTTATAAAATATTTATTAATATTTATTGGAATAAGTATTATTTTTTTTTTAAATATATTTTTATTAAGGACAATTAAAATAATTTATATTTTTTTAAAAAATTATTTATTTTTTTTTTTTGTAAAAAAAAATAAAATATTATATCAAAAAAAAAATGTTTCATTAGAATTTCCTAATAAAACATCTATTAATAAAAAATTACCTATTAATAAAACATCTATTAATAAAAAATTACCTATTAATAAAACATCTATTAATAAAAAATTACCTATTAATAAAACATCTATTAATAAAAAATTACCTATTAATAAAACATCTATTAATAAAAAATTACCTATTAATAAAACATCTATTAATAAAAAATTACCTATTAATAAAACATCTATTAATAAAAAATTACCTATTAATAAAACATCTATTAATAAAAAATTACCTATTAATAAAACATCTATTAATAAAAAATTACCTATTAATAAAACATCTATTAATAAAAAATTACCTATTAATAAAACATCTATTAATAAAAAATTACCTATTAATAAAACATCTATTAATAAAAAATTACCTATTAATAAAATTAATTATACTTTACCACCATTATTTTTATTAGATAAAGCCTCTAAAAAAAAAGTTACATCTATTAAAAATTTAAAATTTATTGGTAATCTAATTGAAAAAAAACTATCTGATTTTGGTATTCAGGTAAAAGTTGTAATGATTCATTCGGGACCCGTAATTACTTGTTATGAAATTGAATTAGCTGTTGGTATTAAAGGTAGTCAAATTATTAATTTATCACGTGATTTAGCACGATCATTATCATTGACCTCTCTTAGAGTAATTGAAATAATTCCCGGAACAAATCACATGGGTATTGAATTACCAAATCCTAAACGAAAAATAGTGCGTTTAATAGAGATATTTGATTCTGATATTTATAAAAATAGTACTTCTAAATTAACTATAGCTCTTGGTAAAAATATTATTGGAAATCCAGTAATAATAAATTTAGAAAAAATGTCCCACATATTAATTTCTGGAACCACTGGTTCTGGTAAATCAATTGCAATTAACGCTATAATTCTATCAATTTTATATAAATCATATCCAAGCGATGTAAAACTAATTTTAATTGATCCAAAAATGCTAGAATTATCAATTTATAAAGATATTCCGCATTTATTAACACCTGTTATTACAAATATGAAAAAAGTAAGTCATATACTTAATTGGACAATAAATGAAATGGAACAAAGATATCAAAAAATGTCAAAATTAGGTGTGAGAAATTTATTTGAATATAATAAAAAAATTTTTAATCTATATAAAAATAATATTCTTAAAAATAAAAAAAAATTAGAATTAAATTCTACAGAATATTTAAATACTTTACCATCAATTATTATCATAATTGATGAATTAGCAGATTTAATAATGATCGATGGAAAAAACATAGAAAAATTAATTGTACGTATTTCACAGAAAGCAAGAGCTGCTGGTATTCACTTAATTTTAGCTACTCAAAGGCCTTCAGTAAATATAATAACAGGTTTAATTAAGGCTAATATTCCAACTCGTATTGCATTTAAAGTTAATAGTAAAATTGATTCGAGAACAATTCTAGATCAAATAGGCGCCGAAAAATTACTTGGAAAAGGAGATATGTTATATTTATCTAATTCTATTTCCTTAATTCGTATACATGGTGCGTTTGTCTCTAATCAAGAAGTAGAAAAAGTAATTAAATACTTAAAAAAACAAGAAAAACCTAGTTATATAAAAAATCTTTTCTTACAATGATTTTAATTATATAAATTATTTTTAATAATAAACTCATGGAATTAACTATAATATTATTAATAGGATTAATTTTAATTTCTCAATTTATATATTTTTTTTTTAATCAAAAAAATATTTCTAAATTGAATATTAATAATACACTTTTTTTTTCTAAAAAAATAACTGAAATCTTAATTCAAATTACATATTTAAAAAATTACTCACAATTTAATCAAAAATCTCTTTTAGAAAAAATTAAATATGAATTATATAATCAAATACAAAATAGCACACAAAATACTCTAAAAGAATTATATGAAAATTTTTCTCAATTACAAAAAAATTTAATAGCTCATATTAGTAATATAGCTACTTTACAAAACGATCACATTAATAATTTTTCTAAACAATTGATTAAATTAAATGAAATTAATACTAAATATATAGATAAAATGCATATAAAAATAAAATCTAATATTAAGGATTTACAAGCTAATAATAATTATCAAATAAAAGAAATATATAAATTAGTTAATAAAAAATTACATATCACTCTAGAAAAACATTTAGGAGAATCTTTTAGTGTGATGCTAGATAGATTAGAAAGAGTACATAAAGATCTTGTAAAAATGCAACAATTAGCAGTTGGTGTGGGTGATTTAAAAAGAATATTAACAAATATAAAAAGTCGAGGCACTTGGGGAGAAATTCAATTAGAAATATTATTAGAACAAGTATTAACAAAAGAACAATATTCTAAAAATGTAGAAATAATACCAGGAACTGGTAATCGAGTTGAATTTGCAATTAAATTACCCGGATTAAAAGATGATAAACCCGTTTGGATTCCAATTGATGCTAAATTTCCTAAAGAACAATATGAGCGTTTAATAGATTCTATAGAACGATCTGATTTTAATGGTATTGTTATAGCTGAAAAGGAGTTGGAACGCTATATACGTTTATCAGCAAAAAATATTTCAAAAAAATACTTATCACCACCATTAACAACAGATTTTGCTATTTTATTTTTACCAACAGAAGGGTTATACTCCGAAGTAACTCGACGCCCCGGGTTAATGGATGATCTACAAAGAATATTTCGTATAAATATAGCCGGTCCTTCTACTTTATTTGCATTATTAAATAGTTTACAAATAGGTTTTCGTACATTAGCTTTAGAAAAACATTCATCTGAAATATGGAAAATTTTAGGATTAATTAAAACTGAATTTAATAAATTTAGTGAAATTTTATCTGCAACTAAAATTACTTTAGAAAAAGCAACAAAAAATATTGAAAAAGTGGAAACTAGAAGTAGACAAATGAAGAGAAAACTAAAATTAGCTGAAGATTTACCTATAAAAAATAAATAAAATTTATATAATAAAAACTAAATATATATTTAAAAAAACAATATTAGTTATCTTAAAAAAAAATTTTTATTTAATATTTTAAGTATCTAGGATTAAAATTAATTTTATTTATGTAATTAAATTTATTATTTCTAAAATTTGTATATAAATTACTATTTTAGTATACTGTATTACTTTCTATAAAAATTGTGTTTTAAAAAATAACTTTTAATTTATAATATTTATTCAAAATGAACTCAATCCCATTAACAAAACACGGCGCTAATCTTTTAAAAAAAGAATTGAATTACTTAAAAAAAAGTGAACGTCCATCTGTTATTTCTCAAATTTCAGAAGCACGGGCACATGGTGATTTATCTGAGAATACCGAGTATAGCGCAGCTAAAGAACGTCAAAGTTTTATTGAAGGTCGTATTGCTGATATCGAAAATAAACTTAATAATGCACTTATTATTGATCCATTAAATTTAGATGCCGAGGGTCGAGTTGTTTTTGCTTCAACTGTTGATTTAGAAAATTTAGAAACAAATGAAAAAGTAACTTATCAAATAGTTGGTGTAGATGAAGCTAATATTAAAGAATCAAAAATATCTATAACCTCTCCAATAGCACGAGCATTAATAGGAAAAATAAGTGGTGATATAATTTTTTTCAAATCTCCATTAGGATTACAGGAATATAAAATTATTAAAGTTAGTTATATATAAAATTTCATAATTTCATAAAATAATTTAATAAACAACATATTAAAATTAAGTATTTATTCAAAAGTATTAATTTAAAAATAAATTTTATAATTTATTTTAATAAAAACTTTTTATATAAAAGGATATTTTATGATATATAATAATGAAAAATAAATTAGATAAAAAATGGGTACATAACCATGTTAATAATTTCTATGTAAAATTAGCAAAAAAAGAAGGATATAGAGCTCGTTCTATATATAAATTACAAGAAATTGATGCTAAAGAAAAACTAATTCAACCCGGACAAATTATTGTTGATTTAGGTAGCTCACCAGGGAGTTGGTCGCAATATATAAGACAAAAATTATCTTATAATAACAAAAATATTAATGGTACTATTATTGCATTAGATATATTAAAAATGAAACCAATTCCTAATGTAAATTTTATTCTAGGTGATTTTCGTAATAAATGCACAATAAATAATTTAAAAAAAATATTAAATGGACGTAAATTAGATCTTATTTTATCTGACATATCTCCTAATTTATCTGGTATTTCTGTTATTGATTCCGCTAATATTAAATGTATTATTAATGTAATTTTAGAATTTACTAAGGAATACATTAAACCATCTGGTTCTATATTATTAAAATGTTTTTACGGAAATAATTATAAAGAAATATTTCATAAATTTTATTGTATCTTTAAATCTGTTTCTTTAAAAAAACCCAAAGCAAGCCATAAAAATTCATCTGAAATATTTTTATTAGGAAAAAAATTAAAAAATAAACAATTAAATTAATTTTTAATAAATTTATAATTTAAATATAATTTACTTATTATTGCGCTTGAAAGCGAATAAGTTCTAAGGAAATACTAGTGAAAAATATATTTTCAAAGGCTATTATATGGACTATAATGGCACTAATGTTATTTATTATATTTAAACAATTTGATAATAGAGACATGGCTAAAAAAGTAACTCCGATTGCTTATTCAGATTTTATATTAGATGTTAAATTGGGGCGTATAAAAAATGTAATAATTGAAGATAAAAATATTTTTGCAACCACAAAAAATGGTAAAAAAATTAAAACTGTAACAACTTATTTAGACAGAGGATTAATCGGAGATCTTCTAATTCATAATGTAAAATTTGATATTAAACAAATAGAAAATCAATCTTCTTTTATTTCACAAGTATTTATTTCATGGTTTCCAATGTTATTGTTAATTGGTATTTGGGTTTTTTTTATGCGTCAAATTCAAGGAGGAGGTAAGGGCATTGCTTTTTCTTTTGGAAAATCAAAAGCACGTATGTTAAAAAAAAACTCTAACACAATTACTTTTTCTGATGTAGCGGGTTGTGATGAGGCTAAAGCAGAGGTTTATGAAATCGTTGATTTTTTACGCGATCCAGATAAGTTTCAAAAATTAGGAGGAAAAATTCCCAAGGGAGTTTTAATGATTGGCCCTCCTGGTACTGGTAAAACTTTATTGGCTCGCGCGATCGCTGGTGAAGCTAAAGTACCATTTTTTACTATATCAGGCTCAGATTTTGTTGAAATGTTTGTTGGTGTTGGTGCATCTCGTGTGCGAGATATGTTTAAAAATGCTAAAAAAAATGCGCCTTGTATTATTTTTATTGATGAAATTGATGCGGTAGGTCGTCATAGAGGAATTGGCATGGGTGGCGCAAATGATGAGCGCGAACAAACATTAAATCAAATGTTAGTTGAAATGGATGGTTTTGAAGTAAATTCTGGGGTGATAGTTATTGCGGCAACTAATCGAGTAGATGTACTCGATAAAGCTTTATTAAGACCCGGACGTTTAGATAGACAAGTTATAGTTGGTTTGCCTGATATTCGAGGGCGTGAACAAATTTTATATGTTCATATTAAAAAAATACCTATAGCAAATGATGTTAAGATTAATATCTTAGCACGTGGTACACCCGGTTTTTCTGGTGCTGATTTAGCTAATTTAATTAATGAAGCAGTTTTATTTGCTGCTCGTAATAATAAACATTTAGTTGAAATGTCGGATTTTGAAAATGCTAAAGATAAAATTATTATGGGACCAGAACGTAAATCTACTATAATGCGAGAAGAAGAACGGCGTAATACCGCATATCATGAATCCGGTCATGCGATAGTAGCTAAACTTTTACCAAAATCTGATCCAGTATATAAAGTCACTATTATGCCACGTGGACTTGCTTTAGGGTTAACATGGCAATTACCAAAATATGATCGAGTTAATATGTATAAGGATAAAATACTAGAAGATATTGCTATTTTATTTGGGGGACGAATTTCAGAAGAAATTTTCATGAATCAAATATCAACTGGAGCATGCAATGATTTTGAGCGTGCTACAAAATTAGCTCGTTTAATGGTAACCCGTTATGGAATGTCAGAAAATTTAGGTGCAATGGTATATGAAGATTCTGAAAAGGACGCTTACTTTGGTAAAATATCTTCTAAAACAATTTCTGAAGCCACACAACAAAAAGTTGATACTGAAATTCGCAATATTTTAGATACTCAATATAAATTATCTAAAAAATTATTAGAAAATAATCGTGATAAAGTAGATTTAATGGCAAAAACATTATTAGAATTAGAAACAATTGACGCTGATCAAATTAATGATATTATGTTAGGAAATAACCCTAAATTATCAAAAAAATTATAAATAAAAATTTATTCAACATTATATTTTAATTACACATTTATAAAAAATATATGCTTTTAGAAGAAAAAAAACGTATTATTAAATTATTTGATTTTGCATTAAAACCATTATTAATAAAAACCAATATAATTCCAACTATAACCCTACAGTATCCCCGTTATTCCTCGCATGGTGATATTTCTTGTAATATTGCTATGCAAATTTCTACAAAATTAAAAATAGATTCTTATAAATTAGCTAAAATAATAGTTAAAAATTTAATTCAACAAAAAAACTATATTAAACTTATACAATCTATCGAAATTATAAAACCGGGTTTTATTAATTTAAAAATTTCTGCTTCCATTAAACAAAAAACAATAAAATATATATTATCTTCTGGTGTTAAATTTGGTCAAAGTAATATAGGTTCTAATAAAAAAATATTAATTGAATTTGTTTCAGCTAACCCGACTGGTCCTCTCCATATTGGACATGGGCGACAGTGCGCAATAGGCGATATATTATCATCTCTATTTATATCTCAAGGATATAAAGTTACACGCGAATTTTATTATAATGATACCGGAGTTCAAATTACTAATTTAGCTCTTTCTGTTCAAGTACGCGCTAAAGCAATTTTTTTAGGAAAATCAACATGGCCTGATACCATTTATAATGGAGAATATATTACTGATATTGCAAAATGTTTTCTTGCAAAAGAAAAAATTATATCTATAGATGGATCTGTAAATATAATAGCTAACGGAAAAATTAATGATCTAAAATCTATTAGTGATTTCTCGGTAGCTTATTTACGTCGTGAACAAGATATAGATCTTAAAATATTTGGTGTAAAATTTGATAATTATTGCCTTGAATCATCTTTATATAAAAAAGGTAAGGTTTCTTTAGTTACTAAATTATTAATAAAATCCGGAAAAACATATTATAAAGATGGCGCACTATGGTTACGAACTACTGATTATGGAGACGATAAAGATAGAGTAATTCGTAAATCAAATGGTGATTTTACATATTTTGTATCAGATATAGCTTATCATATTTTTAAATGGAAAAGGGGGTTTATTCGAGCAATTAATATACAAGGTTATGATCATCAAGGAACTATCACTCGTGTTAAAGCTGGTTTACAGGCTATAAATATAGGTATACCAAATGACTACCCAAATTATATACTTCATAAAATGGTTACTGTTATAAAAAATGGTAAGGAAGTTAAAATTTCTAAACGTTCAGGTTCTTATATTACAATAAGAAATTTAATTCAATGGTTAAGTCAAACTGAATCAAACAATAATTCTATTGAATTTACAAAAAATTTAATACGTGGAAGAGATTTAATGCGTTTTTTTCTTATTTATAGAAAATCTGATACTGATTTTCTTTTTGATATTGATTTGGCATTAAAAAAATCAGATGAAAATCCCGTATATTACATACAATACGCGCATGCTCGTATTTTTTCTTTATTAAATCAATGGGGTGGAGATAAAAAATCTTTAATTTCTATTCAAGATTTATCGTCTTTAAATACTGAAAAAGAATTATCTTTATTAATTAAACTTTCAAATTATCCTAAAGTATTAGTAAACTCTATAAAAGATCTTTGTCCTCATTATGTTGCATTTTACTTGCGTGATTTAGCAAAAGAATTACATAGTTATTATAATTCAGAACGCATTCTTGTGAAAAATATAACTATCAAAATGGCGCGATTGGCATTAATTTATGCTACAGGTCAAGTATTAAATAATGGATTAAAATTAATAGGCATTTCTGCGCCAAATAAAATGTAATTAAGGATTATATAAAATCAACTAGAAACAAAAAATTCAATATCCTTTATAAAACCATTAATAAATTCTATTGCAGATATTTTTTTTTTATTAACTTTTTGTAATTCAAGTAATTTTATAACATTTTTTCCACAAGCTACTAATATACCATTATGAAAATTAACACTTAATATTGTCCCAGGTTTTTCAGTAGATTTTATTGATAAAGCATGTGCCTTCCAAATTTTCAAAATATTTTTTTTTTTATTTTTATAGCTAATATAATGTGTTATTGCACCTGGAAATGGATTAAAAGCATTAATTTTTCTCATAAGAGTTTTAGCTGATAAAGACCAGTCTAATACTGCTTCATTTTTTTTTATTAAAGGCGCATAATTCGCTCCAATATTAGATTGAGGTTTTAAAAATAATCTAGTCATATCATGTTCTATTTTTTGAATAGTATTAATGATCAATATTTTACTTAATTTTTCTAATTTATTTTGTAATGTCAAGGAAGTATCTTCTGGTAAAATTTTTATAGAATCTTGAGATATAATAGGTCCAGTATCAATTCCAGAATCCATTTTTATAATCGTAACTCCAGTTGATATATCTCCTGCTTCAATAGCTCTAGGAACTGGTGCCGGTCCTCTCCATCTGGGTAACAAAGAATAATGAATATTTATACAACCATAATATGGAATTTTTAATATACTATATGGTAATATTAATCCATACGCAACTACAATCATAATATCAAATTTTATTTTATTTAATAAATTATGCACTTCATTAGCCATGTTATGATATTTTCCGTTCAATTTCAGAGATATAGGTTGTATTATTTTTATAGAATGTTTTAAGGCATATTTTTTTACAGGCGAAAAATTTAATTTCATCCCCCTCCCAGATGGGAGATCTGGTTTTGTAAGCGTCAAAATAATATCATGCCCTGAATTATAAAGTGTATCTAATATAGCTACAGCAGATATTGAAGTTCCTGCAAAAATAATTTTCATTTTAAAAAATTAAAAAATAGTAAAAAATACTTTATACTGAATTAAATTTATATTCTTAAAATAAATTTAATATTTTAATTATTTTTTTGAATTTTAAAGTAATAAATTATATTATAACAATTATTGCTTTTTTTATGTATTTATACTTTATAAGATAATTTTATTAAAATTAAAAATATTTTATAAAATTAAATATTTAAAATGTTTACATTATTATAGAGAATAAAGGAAAATTTTTTGATTAAAAAAATAAATAAACGAATGGTTCTTGGCGTACAATATGACGGTTCTTTATGGAAAGGTTGGCAAAAACAATGTCACGGTAAAACTATACAAAATATTATTGAAGATGCATTAAAAAAATTTCTATTAATACCAATAAAAATTACTTGTGCGAGTCGTACTGATTCTGGGGTTCATGCTTTAGAACAAATAGTACATTTTGATACAGTATTAAAGCGTTCAAATATATCATGGATACGTGGGATTAATAATTTTTTACCATACTCAATTGTAATAATATGGGTATATGAAATTTCTACATTATCTTTGATCTCTTTAAATATTTTTAAAAATAATAAAGAAACAAAAAATATTTTTCATGCTCGTTTTAGCGCTATTTCTCGTAAATATTGTTATTTATTGTATAATCATCCAATTCGTTTACCATTATTATATAAAAAATTTGGATGGGTATATTCTCCATTAAATTTACAGCGTATGCGCCTCGGTGCAAATTATCTTATTGGAATTAATGATTTTACAAGTTTTCGATCATCAGAATGTCAAGCAAAATCTCCTATTTGTAATATATATAAATTTAATATTGAAAAACATGGAAATTTTTTTATACTAAGTTTATGTGCAAACTCATTTTTACATCATATGGTACGAAACATAATTGGATCATTAATTATAATAGGTAATTCTAAAAAAGAACCAGAGTGGATATTAGAATTATTAAAAAATAAAAATCGCAATAAAGCTGGGCCAACTTTTATGGCAGATGGTTTATATTTAGTTAAAATTAAATATTCTTCTAAATGGAAACTACCTCAAGAATCAATTTTTAAAAAATGGTTTAAAAATATTTCTAAAAATTTTTTTTAAAAATTAATTACAAAAAATAATCAAATAGTTATTATTTGACTTTTCTTTTTTTATAAGAAAGATTGACTTATGAATTGGCTTAAAAATTATTCATTTCCTAATCTACAAAAAAATAATATTTTTGTTAAAAAATCAATTCCAAAAGGATTGTGGATTAAATGTTTATCTTGTAAAACTATATTATATAAAAATGATTTAAAGTTTAATCAACAAGTTTGCCCAAAATGCGACCATCATATGTATATTAGAGCTAGAAATAGATTAAATGATTTTCTTGATAAAAATAATTTTCATGAAATTGGAAAAAATATATTACCAATAGATATTTTAAAATTTAAAGATAATATAAAATATGTTGATCGTTTAAAATTAGCAACAAAAATTTCAAATGAAACGGATGCTTTAATCGTTATAAAAGGTTCTATTATGAATTTACCGTTAGTAGTGGCTGTATTTGAATTTGAATTCATGGGTGGATCGATGGGGTCAGTTGTTGGGGAACGATTTATTCAAGGAGTACAAATTTCCTTAGAACAAAAAATTCCATTTATTTGTATCACTGCTACTGGAGGGGCTCGCATGCAAGAAGGTTTATTATCATTAATGCAAATGGCAAAAACTACAGCAATTTTAACTAAATTATCTAAAAAAAAAATTCCTTTTATTAGTATTTTAACAAACCCAACTATGGGGGGGGTTTCTGCATCTTTTGCTTTTATGGGGGACATAGTAATTGCCGAACCAGGAGCATTAATTGGTTTTGCTGGCCCAAGAGTAATTGAAAATACCGTAAAAGAAAAATTACCTGATGGGTTTCAGCATTCTGAATTTTTATTAAAAAAAGGGGCTTTAGATATGATTATTGATCGTCGTAAATTACGTTTTAAGATTGCGCGTTTATTAGCTTTATTACAAAATAAATCAATATAATCTTTTATTAAAAATTAAATAAAATGTTTACTTTAAAATATTTATATAAATTTATTTATAAAATCATAAAAATAATACTTTTTTTTATTTTTTAAAAATTTTTTAAAATTATTTAATTTTTTTTTAAAAAAGTAAAATTTTTTTTAAATAAATTATTATTCTTTAAAATTGTTATAAAAATAAAAAAAATGAAAAAAATATAATAAAAATAATTAAAAAATTTAAATTATTTTTAATTATCAAATTTTTTATAAAATTCCATGTTTTTTATAAAATTTATTTATTTGTTTTATATGTGTATCTTTTTAAAAAAAACTTTTTTATTATGCAGTATAACTCTTGTCATTTTTCCAATTCTATAGCTTAAATTTCAAAAAAAAGACATAATAATTAATTTAATTTCACAAAAAATAATTAAAAAATAAAAAATTATTATGTTTTGTTGCTATTTTCGATAAATGAGTATTAATATGTAATATAAAGTTAATAAAAAATTTTATAAATTTCATAGTTAAAACACTAAATTTAATTTTTAATTTTATAATTTTTTAAAATTTTAAATTATTTATATTAATTTTACTAAAAATACATTTTACATTCTATGTAACATGTAAAATAATATACTTAGGTATTAAAAACCTTATAAGTTTAATTATAAACATAGAAATTAATTTTATTATATAAAAATTTTTGTAAATTTTTAAATAATATTAATTAATTAAATTAAGGAAAAATAAATGAGGCGAATTTTTATATTTCTAATAACAAATATTGCTATAATCTTAGTATTAAATATTATGTTATCATTATTAGGTATTGATTATTTTTTTTATAAAATTGGATTAAATATAAAAATATTAACAATTTCTTCAATAATTTTTGGTTTTACTGGATCCATAATCTCTTTATTATTAAGTAAACAAATAGCTAAATGGTCTATGAATTTAATAATTATTAAAACTCCATCTAATTCTATTGAATATTGGTTATTAAAAACAGTAAATAAACTTTCTAAAAAAGCTAATATTGTTACACCAGAAGTTACAATATATAAAGGTGACATAAATGCATTTGCTACGGGTGCCTTTAAAAATTCTTCTTTAATAGCAATATCCACTAATTTATTAGAAAGTATGACCAAATTAGAAATAGAAGCAATTATTGCTCACGAAATTTCTCATATTTCTAACGGAGATATGATAACCATGACATTAATACAGGGAGTTATAAATACATTTATTATTTTTATTTCACGAATATTTAGCTATATTCTAGACGATTTATTATTAAATTCAGATGATGATTCCAATGATAATTATAATAATAAAATATATTATTTAATAACAACAATATTACAAATATTTTTAGGTTTTGGAGCGTCCATTATTGTAGCGTGGTTTTCGCGTAATAGAGAATTTCGAGCTGATTATGGATCAGCTAAATTGTTAGGAACATCTAAACCAATGATAAGCGCTTTACGTCATTTATCTAATATATTTATAGTTAATGATTTACCAAAATCAATGGCTATTTTAGGTATTACTAATAATTTTAAAAAAAAAAGTTTTTTAAAATTATTTTCTACTCATCCATCTTTTGAGCAAAGAATTGTGACCTTAAGTAATTTATATAAATCTTAATTTATAATAAATGTACATTTATTTTTTAAAATTACTCTTGAATTAATTACCAATTAATTTATATACTATATGTGCAGATAATATGTATTAATGAATACTATAATTCATAAAGGCTTACTGAAACTATCGCTTTTATAAGGAGATTTAAAATGACTGTAAGTGCTTTCGCTCCATTTTATCGTTCTACTATTGGCTTTGATCGCCTAGCGCAAATTTTTGATAATGTTAGAACCGAAGCCCAACAAAGTTATCCGCCATATAATATTGAGTTAGTTGATGAAAATAAATATCGCATAACTATGGCTATAGCTGGTTTTAATCGATCTGATTTAGAAATAGAAACAGAACATGATACATTAAGAGTAACTGGTCGTAAACAAGCTGATACACAGCAAAGGAATTTTTTACATCGCGGTATTGCTACCCGTAATTTTGAACACCGTTTTCAATTAGCTGATCATGTTCATGTTGTAGCTGCATTTTTTGATCAAGGAATTCTGAATATAGATCTAATTAGAGAAGTTCCAGAGGCACTAAAACCTAGAAAAATATATATCAACACAACTAAAACAGATCGTATAGAATAAAATATTAAATACATCTAGTCATAAAGACTAGATGTATAAAAATTATATTTAAAAAATAAAAATTTTATTTTGAATATTAAAAACTAAATTAAAATTTTAAAAATTATAATAATAAAATGAATATATCTTTTAAAATTATTATTTTTTTTCAAATAATTTCTGCTCTTATAATGATTAATTTAATTACATTTCAACGCAACAAAAATATATGCTTTAATAAAGGAACTACAATTAATTCCGGTATTTCTAATAGTTTATTTGGCTCTATTGGTTCTTTTAATTTTATATTTAAATTAATTTTTATATTTGCTGCAATATTTTTTTTATCAACAATAGGTTTAACATATATTAGCAAAAAAAAAATAAATAATAATACAATGAATTATTTTTGTAAAAAGCTAAGTTCTTCCAAAATACCCTCTTCTCATTCAGATGATCCTCATTCAGATAATCATGATATAAAAATAAAAAAATAAAAAATAAAATATTTTATAATTAATTTAAAAATTATTACTGCCGACGTGGTGAAATGGTAGACACGCTATCTTGAGGGGGTAGTGGCTATATTAAGGCTGTATGAGTTCAAGTCTCATCGTCGGCACCAAATAAAATATTTTAAAAACAATTTTTAATCATAAAATTATAAATCGTGAACTTTAAAAATTATTTTCCTATTTTTTTATTTATTGTTATTGGTATAATTATTGGTATTTTACCTCAAATAATAGGACGCATTTTAGGTCCACATAATCCTAATTCACAAAAAAATTCTCCGTATGAATGTGGTTTTAAAGAATTTGAGGGTGTACCAATAAAATTTGATGTACGATATTATCTTATAGCAATTTTTTTTATTTTATTTGATCTAGAAACTATTTTTTTCTTTCCATGGGGAGTTGTTATGCGTGATCTTAATTCCTCTGGATTTATGGTTATGATAATATTTATTATTGAATTTATAATTAGTTTCTTATATATTTGGAAAAAAGGTGCTTTAGATTGGGAATAAATTATGTCAATTAAAAATGTATTTAAAAAGGGATTTATAACTCTTACCTTAGATAAATTAATTAATTGGACTCGTACCAGCTCAATGTGGCCAATGACTTTTGGACTTGCTTGTTGTGCTATTGAAATGATGCATGCAGGCGCATCACGATACGATTTAGATCGCTTTGGTATTATGTTTCGTCCATCTCCACGTCAATCAGATATAATGATTGTAGCTGGAACATTATGTAATAAAATGGCACCAGCTTTACGAAAAGTTTATGATCAAATGACTGAACCAAAATGGGTAATCTCTATGGGTTCTTGTGCAAATGGTGGTGGTTATTATCATTACTCTTATTCTGTAGTAAGAGGTTGTGATCGAATTGTCCCAGTAGATATATATATCCCCGGATGCCCCCCAACTGCAGAAGCCTTATTATATGGTATTATTCAGCTGCAAAATAAAATTAAACGAACTGATACCATAATTAATCGTTAAAAATAAACTATGGTTACAAAATTGAAAAAATTAGAATCCATATTAAAGGATATATTAGGTAAGTATTTACAAAAATTAATTATAAGTTTAAATGAAATTACAATTATAATTAATGCTATAGATTATTATTCTACAATGAAAATATTACGAGATCATATTAATTTTAAATTTGAACAATTAATTGATTTATGTGGTATTGATTATTCTGTATATAATCAAAATATTAACTATAATAGTTCTCATAAAAACCTACGATTTGCAATAGTATCACATTTATTATCATTAAATTATAATTGGAGATTACGTGTTCGAGTATTTGCGGAAAATAATGAATTACCAAAATTACATTCAATAACTTCATTATGGTCTTCTGCAAACTGGTATGAACGTGAAGCATTTGACTTATTTGGAATTTTTTTTGATGGACATAATGATTTGCGTCGATTATTAACAGATTATGGTTTTTTAGGTCACCCATTTCGAAAAGATTTTCCAGTTATAGGTTATGTTGAAATGAAATATAATACAAAAAAATCTCAAATAATTTATCAGCCCGTAACAATTGAATCACGTGAAAATTATCCTCGTATAATTAAAAAAAATAAAAAAAGATAAAAATATAATATAAATTAAATATTAAAAATAAATTAAAAATAAATGTTAGAAATTAAAAACTATAAATTAAATTTTGGTCCACAACACCCCGCTGCGCATGGCGTATTACGATTAATATTAGAGCTTGAAGGAGAAGTAGTAAAAAAAGCGGATCCTCATATTGGTTTATTGCATCGTGCAACTGAAAAATTAGCCGAACAAAGAACTTATCTACAATCATTACCATATATGGATCGTCTTGATTATGTTTCCATGATGTGTAATGAACATGCATACGTTATGGCTATTGAAAAATTACTAAATATTAAAATACCAATACGCGCTCAATATATTAGAGTAATGTTTGATGAAATTACAAGATTATTAAATCATTTAATGTGGATTGGTTCACATAGTTTAGATGTTGGAGCTATGGGAGTTTTATTATATGCTTTTCGCGAAAGAGAAGATTTACTAGATTGCTATGAAGCAGTTTCTGGAGCTAGAATGCATGCTGCTTATTATAGGCCTGGTGGGGTATATCGTGACTTACCAGAAATAATGCCTCAATATAAATCATCAATTATTAGAAATAATAAAGAAACTAAAATTCTTAATGAAAATAGACAAGGCTCTTTATTAGATTTTATAGAAGATTTTACGAATCGTTTTCCTAAAAATATTGATGAATATGAAACATTATTAACAGATAATCGTATTTGGAAACAACGTTTAGTTGGAATCGGGGTAGTATCTCCAGAAAGAGCATTATCAATGGGTTTTACCGGGCCTATGTTGCGTGGATCTGGAATTAAATGGGATTTACGTAAAAAACAACCTTATGAAATTTACAATTTACTTAATTTTGATATTCCTATTGGAAAAAATGGTGATTCATATGATCGTTATTTAGTAAGAATTGAAGAAATGCGTCAATCCAATAAAATTATTAAACAATGTATTAAATGGTTACGACATAATAAAGGCCCGGTAATTACAAATAATAATAAAATAGCTTCCCCTACTCGCATTAATATGAAATCGAATATGGAAGATCTTATTCATCATTTTAAATTATTTACTGAGGGATTTCATGTCCCTTTTGGTGAAGTATATTCTTGTGTTGAGCACCCAAAAGGTGAATTTGGTATTTATTTAATATCAGATGGAGCGAATAAGCCGTATCGAATTAAAATTCGCTCTCCTGGTTTTGCGCATTTACAAAGTTTAAGTGAAATGATATCTGGACATATGATTTCTGATGTTGTAACTATTATTGGTACACAAGATATTGTGTTTGGAGAAATTGATCGTTAAAAATTAATTTATCTTTATATAAAACTTTATAAATTAAAAATGTTATTAAGTGAAAAAGTATATAAAAAAATTGATGAAGAAATAAAAAAATATCCTGTTAACAAACAAAAATCTGCGGTTATAGCAGCACTTGCTATAGCTCAAGAAGAAAAAAAGTGGCTATCCCCAGAAATACAAAAAGATATTGCAAATTACTTAAATATACCGCCAATCGCTGTATATGAGATAGCTACTTTTTATAGCATGTTCCATACAAATCCGGTTGCTAAATATACAATTACAATATGCACAAATTTACCTTGTATTTTATCGGGTAGCTTAAAATCTATGAAATATTTAATTCAAAAATTAAATATTAATTTTCCAAAACAAATTACTACAAATGATTATTTTTTTACATTAATTGAAAGTGAATGCATGGGAGCATGTGGTGATGCTCCAGTAATTTTAGTAAATAATAAACGAATGTGTAGCTATATGTCTATAAAAAAAATAGATATCCTTTTAAAAGAACTAAAAAATTATAAAGGAAATACAAAATGACTAGCCTACATAATCGACATATTAATCCTTTAATATTAGCTAATCTTAATGGTAAAAATTGGGGTTTAACAGATTATATTAAACGAGGAGGCTATAAATCTCTAAAATATATTTTTAAAAAAAAAATTACATCAGAACAAATAATTTCTGAGTTAAAAATTTCTTCTTTACGGGGAAGGGGGGGTGCTGGTTTTTCTACTGGATTAAAATGGAGTTTTATGCCTCGCAAAATTTCTGGTCAAAAATATCTTATTTGCAATAGTGATGAAGGAGAACCAGGTACATTTAAAGACAGAGATATTTTACGTTATAATCCCCATGCCTTAATAGAAGGAATGATTATTGGTGGTTATGCAATGGGCATTACAATTGGTTATAATTATATTCACGGAGAAATTTGGGCGGAATATCTTCGATTTCAAGAAGCGTTAAAAGAGGCATATACTTTTGGTATATTAGGAAATAATATTTTAAATACTAATTTTAATTTTCAAATATATGCCCACCATGGTTATGGTGCATATATTTGTGGAGAAGAAACGGCATTATTAGAATCTTTAGAGGGTAAAAAAGGAACACCGCGTTTTAAACCTCCATTTCCTGCTAATTTTGGTTTATATGGTAAACCAACTATTATTAATAATACTGAAACATTAGCTTCTATTCCATTTATTTTTTTAATTGGCGCTGAGAAATATTCTAAAATTGGTAAACCTAATAATGGTGGAACTAAAATTTTTTCTGTTTCTGGTGACATTAATTCTCCGGGTAATTATGAGATACCATTAGGAACTCCTTTTTCTCGTTTACTTAAACTAGCGGGAGGAATGCGAAATGGAAAAAAAATTAAAGCTGTTATTCCTGGAGGATCATCATCACCAGTTATTCAGGGAGATGTTATGATGAAAATAGATATGGATTATGATTCAATTTCACAAGCTGGATCAATGCTAGGATCTGGAGGCGTAATTATTATAAATGAAACACGTTGTATAGTTAAAGTCCTATTACGTTTATCGCGTTTTTATTATTTAGAATCATGTGGACAATGCACGCCATGCCGAGAAGGAGTTGGTTGGATGTATCGTATAATTAATCGCATTGAAAACGGAAATGGAAATTTAGAAGATTTAAATTTATTAAATTCTATAGCCGATAATATTCAAGGGCATACTATTTGCGCATTAGGTGACGCTGCCTCAATGCCAGTACGTTCTTTTATTAAAAATTATCGTGAAGAATTTAAATATCATATTACCCATAAATGTTGTTTAGTATCAGATAATTTATAATATTATTAATATTATTTATTAATTTAGTTTAATTATAAACTTAAACATTTAAAAATAAAATTATGATTGAAATTGAAATAGATGGAAAAAAAATAAATATTACTAAAAAAAGTATGATATTAGAGGTTGCAAATAAAATTGGTATTTATATTCCACATTTTTGTTATCATAAAAAATTAACTATTGCGGCAAATTGTAGAATGTGTTTAGTAGAAATAGAGGGGGTAAATAAGTTATTACCAGCTTGCGCAACTCAAGTTTCATCTGGAATGAAAATTCACACAATTAATAATAAAATAATAAAAGCACAACAAAATATCATGGAATTTTTACTTATCAATCATCCATTAGATTGCCCAATTTGTGATAAAGGAGGGGAATGTAAATTACAAGATTTTTCTGTTGAATATGGTAAATCTATTTCACGTTATAAAGAAGAAAAACGTTTAATCTCCCCTAAAAATGCAGGACCATTAATTTCAATGAAAGAAATGAATCGCTGCATTTATTGTAGTCGTTGTATTCGATTTGGAAAGGAAATTTCTGGTTTAATGGAATTAGGAATGATAGGACGAGGAGAAAATTCTAAAATTGTTACTTTTACTGGTGAATCTATTAATTCCGAATTATCTGGAAATATGATTGATTTATGTCCTGTTGGCGCATTAACATCAAAACCCTTTCGATATAAAATAAGAACTTGGGAATTATTAAATTATAAATCTATTAGCCCGCATGATAGCTTAGGATCTAATTTAAATATACATGTAAAAAAAAATAAAGTAATGAGAGTTTTACCATTAGAAAATGAAGAATTAAATGAATGCTGGATTTCTGATAGAGATCGTTTTTCTTATGAAGGACTTATTTCTTCTGATCGTTTAACCAATCCAATGATTAAAAAAAATAATAAATGGATCAAGGTAAGTTGGTTAATTGCATTAGAATATATTACAAAAAATTTACGGAATATTATAAAAAAATATGGTACTGATTCTATTGCTGCACTTACAACATCTATATCAACACTTGAAGAATTAATATTACTGCAAAAGATAATACGAGGACTAGGTTCTGAAAATATCGATTTTCGTTTACGACAGTTAGATTTTTCTTTAGACAATAAAATTATACCATGGCTTGGTATGTCAATTTCTGAATTATCTCAATTAAATCATGTTTTAATTATAGGATCTTTCTTAAGAAAAGATCATCCATTATTTGCCGCAAAATTACGCTATGCCGCTAAAAATGGAGCTTGTATTAATTTATTACATGCTACTGATGATGATTTATTAATGCCCATAACTAATAAAATTATTATAGAACCATCTAAATGGTTAGAAGCACTGAATCAAATAATTGTTTCTATTGCTATTAAAAAATCAATTGATATTCCTAATCATTTAAATAAAATAAAAATTTCAAAAATTTCCGAATTAATTGCCGATGATTTATTATCTAATGGATTAAAATCAGTATTACTTGGAAACACACTTACTCAACATCCAAACTCCTCTCAATTACACATCGCAGCACAATGGATTGCCACGAAAACTAATTCTAAATTTGGTTATTTTGTAGAAGGAGCTAATACTGTAGGCGGATATATAGCTAATGCTTTTCCAAATAAATATGGTATTAATGCTCATCAATTATTACACTTACCTAGAAAATCTTATTTATTACTTAATTCTGAATTACAACTTGATTGCGCTAATCCTCAAACAGCGTTAAATTCTTTAAAGCAAGCAAAATTAGTAATAATCATGTCACCATATAAACATAATTTAGATTATGCTAATGTATTATTGCCAATTTCCCCATTTACAGAAAATTCTGGAACCTTTATTAACGCAGAAGGTCGTATACAAAACTTCTCAAACGTAGTAAAACCATTAGGTAAAACACGACCCGCATGGGAGGTATTAAAGATATTAGGTAATTTATTAAAATTATCAAATTTTAATTATAATAGTTCACAAGAAATTTACAAAGATTTTATTAAAAATATTAATGATACAAAAAAAATAAAAAATCGTTTAAATAATATTGTTCCTAATTCAATTATAAATACTTTAATTAATAAATATAATTATACTTTATCAAAAAATTATACTTCAGAAACATTACTAAATAATCTTGAACGTATTTCTGATATACCAATTTATTTTACTGATTCTATTGTAAGAAGAGCATTATCTTTACA
The DNA here is from genome assembly GCF_016593155.1 of Candidatus Profftella armatura (Diaphorina cf. continua). GTDB lineage: Bacteria > Pseudomonadota > Gammaproteobacteria > Burkholderiales > Burkholderiaceae > Profftella > Profftella armatura_A. The sequence goes on from NZ_AP023215.1 coordinate 120,214, forward strand.
AAAAACTAATGATGCAAATATACCATTAGCTTGGATATCAAAAATGATATCACAAAAATTAAAAATAATTAAAAATGATCGCGTCAAAATTAGACAAGATCAATATAGCATCGAATTAAATGCTGCAATTGATGATAAATTACCAAATAATGTAATACGCATATCAACTGGTCATAATAGTACTATTACCTTAAATAAAATGTTTGGAAAAATTACATTGGAGAAAATATGATTTTTAATCAATATTTATTAGACTTTTTTCAACTTTTTTCTAAAATAATTTTAACTGTATTAATATTATTATTATCTGTAGCATATTTAACTTATTGGGAGCGCAAATTAATTGGATGGATGCATGTTCGAATTGGTCCTAATCGTGTTGGTTTTTTTGGTCTATTACAACCAATTGCTGATACATTAAAATTGCTTTTAAAAGAAATTACAGTACCCAAAAAAGCTAATAAATTTTTATTTTTTTTAGCCCCAATTATAAGCATAATGCCAGCAATAGCTGTTTGGTCTATAATTCCATTTAGCCCAGAACATGTATTTTCTAATATAAATTCTGGATTATTATTTATTATGACTATTACTTCAATAGAAATTTATGGCGTAATTATCGCTGGATGGTCTTCAAATTCAAAATATGCATTTCTTGGATCTATGCGAGCATCAGCTCAAATGATATCATATGAAATAGTAATGGGATTTTGTTTAGTTATTATACTTATGGTAACTGGAAGCTTAAATTTAACAAAAATAGTTATTAATCAAAATAATGGTTACTTTTCTAATATAGGTTTAAGTTTTTTATCATGGAATTGGTTGTCATTATTTCCAATTTTTATAATTTATATTATATCTTGTATCGCAGAAACGAATCGTCATCCATTTGATATAGTAGAAGGTGAATCAGAAATAGTTGCTGGGTATATGATTGAATATTCAGGAATGTCTTTTGCTATTTTTTTCTTAGCCGAATATGCTAATATGATTTTATCTGGAATATTAATATCTTTATTATTCTTAGGTGGATGGATAGCACCATTAAAAATATTAAATTTTATTCCATTTTGGATTTGGTTAGGAATTAAAACATTTTTTATTTTATTTATATTTATTTGGATTAGAGCATCATTGCCTCGTTATCGTTATGATCAAATTATGCGTTTAGGTTGGAAAATATTTATTCCAATAATTTTATTTTTTCTAATTATTTACGCATTCTGGATTAAAAGCCCTTTAAATATTTGGAAATAAAATATTTATCCCCCCCCTTGATGAACTTTTATAAATTATATAAATAAAATGAAAATAATTAAAAATTTTTTAAAAAGTATAATGCTAATTGAATTAATTAAAGGATTAATATTAACTGGACGTTACTTATTTTCAAAAAAAATTACGATTCAATACCCAGAAGAAAAAACACCACAATCTCCACGTTTTCGTGGATTACATGCATTACGCCGTTACCCAAATGGTGAAGAACGCTGTATTGCTTGTAAATTATGCGAAACTATTTGTCCTGCTATGGCTATTACAATTGAATCTGAAGAACGATTTGATGGTTCAAGACGAACTAAACGTTATGATATTGATTTAACTAAATGTATCTTTTGTGGATTATGCGAAGAATCTTGCCCAGTTGATTCAATTGTTGAAACACATATTATAGAATATTATGGGGAAAAACGTAATGATTTATATTATACAAAAGAAATGTTATTAAAAATCGGTGATAAATATGAAAAAGAGATTTCAAAAACAAAAACTCTAGATTCATTATATCGTTAATTAAACTCAAAATAAAAAATTATGGAACTTAAAAGCATCTTATTTTACATATTAAGTATAATAACAATAATATCCTCACTATGTATTGGAATTGTTAAAAATGTAGTGCATTCCGCGTTATTTTTAATGCTTTCTTTTTTTTCTTCTGCTGGTTTATGGGCACTCTTAAATGCTGAATTTTTATCGCTTATATTAATACTTATTTACGTTGGTGCCATCATGATATTATTTTTATTTATAATCATGATGCTAGACTTAAATATTTATAAAAATCATAAAAATTTATTAAAATTTTTAATATTAGTAGTAATATTAGGTTTCTTAATGACATTTAAAATTATAAAAACATTACTTAATGGATTTTTAGTGAATAATTTTTGTAAAAAAAAAATATTAATAACTTCAAATACTATTGGCTCTATCAAAGAACTTGGTATCTTAATTTATACTAAATATATATATATATTTGAAATTGCTTCTGTAATTTTGCTAGCAACAACAATTTCTGTTACTATACTTACATTACGCTCTCGAAAAGATAGAAAATATTATTCATCTTCCGATGCAATTAAAGTTCAGCCTAGTGATCGAATTCGTGTTATAAAAATGAAATCTGAAAATAATTAAATTTTTATTTTTTAAAATAATAGTATAAAAAAGGTAATATATGATTCTTTCTCTTATGCATTATTTAATTTTAAGTGCTATATTATTTACAATTTCTATTATTGGTATTCTTATGAATCACGAAAATATTATAATTTTTTTAATGGAAATAGAAATAATGTTATTATCTATTAATACTAATTTAATTGCTTTTTCAGATTATCATAATAATTCAGATGGAATGATTTTTGTATTTTTTATTCTTACTATGGCTGCAGCAGAATCAGCTATAGGTTTTGCTATTTTAATAATACTATTTCGTCATTTTAAAACTATTAATATAAACTTTTTTAAAAATCTTAAAGATTAATTTTAATAATAATAGGAAATTTATATGATTAAACCACTTAATCCAATTTTTTTTCTATCTCCTCTCATAATTATATTATTTGGATCTATAATTACTGGTTTATTTGGAACAAAGTTTTTTAATAATCTTATTGGACGTAAAATATCTCATTCAATAACAATATTTTGTATATTAATAGCTTTTTTTGGATCAATTATTACTCTTAAAAAAATAATAATTAATAATTTTATCTATAATTACAATTTGTACACTTTATTAATTTTTTCCGATATAAAACTAGAAATTGGTTTTTTAATAGATCATCTTACGGTATTAATGATGTGTATAATAACTTTTATATCATTAATAGTTCATATATATTCCATTCATTATATGAAAAAAGATTCTGGTTATAATCGTTTTTTTTCATATATTTCTTTATTTACATTTTCTATGCTTTTATTAGTAATGAGTAATAATCTTTTTCAATTATTTTTGGGATGGGAAATGGTTGGTATGGTATCATATTTACTAATTGGTTTTTGGTATGATAAACCCCTAGCAATTACCGCAAATTTAAAAGCTTTTTTAATTAATAGAATAGGTGATGTTGGATTAATTCTTGGAATTTGTCTCTTATTTAATTATATTGGTAGCATGAATTATATTAAAATATTTTCGTGTAGTGCAAATATAGCATATTTAAATTTACCTAATACAAATTGTATGTTAATTACTATTATTTGTATTTGTTTATTTATAGGAGCTATAGCTAAATCAGCTCAATTTCCATTACATACTTGGTTACCAGATTCTATGGAAGGCCCTACTCCAGCATCTGCATTAATTCATGCAGCAACCATGGTAACTGCAGGTATTTTTATAATAACAAGAATGTCACCTTTATTTGAGTTATCAAATACCGCATTATCAATAATTTTATTTATTGGCGCAATTACTGCTTTTTTTATGGGGTTATTGGGCATTATTCAAAATGACATTAAACGTATTATTGCATATTCCACGCTATCTCAATTAGGTTATATGACCGTTGGATTAGGTGCATCCGCATATACAATTAGTATATTTCACTTAATGACGCATGCTTTTTTTAAAGCTTTATTATTTTTAGCAGCTGGTTCTATTATTATAAATATGAAACATAACCAAGATATTCGTAAAATGGGAGGACTTTATAAATACATGCCAATTACCTGTATTACATCACTAATTGGTTTATTATCATTAGTTGGAGCTCCATTTTTTTCTGGTTTTTATTCAAAGGACAGTATTATTAATGCCACTTATTTTAGCCAAATAACTGGATCTAAATTTGCTTATTTTTTATTATTAATTAGTGTATTTATTACTTCTTTTTATTCTTTTAGAATGTATTTTTTAATATTTTTTGGTAAAGAAAATTTTAAAAATATAAAAAATTTCCCTATAAAAAAAAAACCTAATGAATTATCATTTTCAATACTTTTTTCACTAATTATATTATCAATTCCATCTATATTAATAGGTTTTTTTTCTATAAAAAAATTTTTGTGTAAATCTTTTTTTAAAAATATTATTGTTATTAATCAATCACATTATGCATTAGAAAAATTACGCAATGAATATCAATCTCCCTTAAAAATGGTTTTTCAATCCATAAATAATCCAATATTATGGTTATCAATTTTTGGTTTTATATCCGCATATTATATATATATAGTAAATCCAAAAGTACGTATTATTATAAAACGATATTTTTATTGGTTCTATATATTAATGGATAATCAATATTATATAAACAAAATTAATGAAATAATATTTATTAAAAATACATATTTATTCGGAAATTTTTTATGGAATTTTATTGATAAATTTTTAATTGATGAATTAATTATTAATAATATTACAAAAATTATTATTAAAATTTCTAAAACTATTAAATTTTTTCAATCTGGTTATCTATATCATTATATATTTACAGTAATTATTACTTTTCTAGGTTTTCTTATATATTTTATACCCTTTTCAATTAATAAATAATTAAATTATTTAATAATGTTATTATCAACTTTTCCAATTCTTAGTATTTCTATTTGGACTCCAATTGTATGCGGTTTATTAATTTTTACAATTTTTCGTAATAAAAATTCACAATTAATACGTATTTTATCATTAATTTCCGCATTATTTAGTTTTTTTATAACTCTTCCAATATTTAAATATTTTAATATTCAATTCCATGGAATTCAATTTATAGAAAAAAAAATATGGATTGATTATTTTAATATTTATTATTTTATTGGTATTGATGGTTTATCATTGTGGTTTATACCTTTAACTGCGTTTATTACACTTATAATTATTTTAATTAGTTTAGATATTAAAAAAAAATCAGCAGAATATATGAGTGCTTTTCTTATTTTATCTGGATTAATAATTGGTGCATTTTGCGCGTTAGATGGAATGTTATTTTACATATTTTTTGAGGCAACACTTATCCCGATATTTATTATTATTGGTACTTGGGGTGGTAGTAATCGTTCATATGCTGCAATTAAATTTTTTTTATATACATTAATGGGTTCACTATTAATGTTAATATCAATAATATACTTATATTTTATTTCAAATAAATCTTTTAATATTTTAATCTGGCATCAATTACCAATTACTAAAATTGAGCAAATTTGGTTATTTATTACTTTTTTTATTGCATTTTCCATTAAAATACCAATATGGCCAATGCATACATGGTTACCAGATGCTCATGTCGAAGCCCCAACAGAAGGTTCAGTAATTTTAGCTGCAATTATGTTAAAATTAGGTTGCTATGGCTTACTTAGATTTTCTTTACCAATTTTTCCAGATGCAAGTTATTATTTTTCTAACTTTATAATTACCTTATCCTTAATTTCAATAATTTATATTAGTTTAATAGCCATAGTACAAATAGATATAAAAAAATTAATTGCATATTCATCAATTGCACATATGGGATTTGTTATTTTGGGTATTTTTATGTTGACTAAAATTGGTATACAAGGCGCAATTATACAAATGATTTCACATGCCCTTATATCCAGCGCAATGTTTATATCAATTGGTTTTCTATATAATCAAATACACACTAGATTAATTTCTAATTTTGGGGGAATAGTAAATGTTATACCACATTTTTCTGTATTTTTTATTATATTTTCATTAGCTAATTGTAGTTTACCAGGAACTTCTGGTTTTATTGGTGAATTTATGATAATTTTAAGTGTAGTAAAATTTAATTTTTGGATAGGCGCATTAACCGCTACCGCACTTATATTTAGCGCAGCATATTCTTTGCTCTTATCAAAGAATATAATATTTGGTACAATTACTAATAATAAAATAATAAAATTAACTAATTTTAATAAACGAGAATTTTTAATACTAGGATTATTTATAATTTTAATAATTTTTATTGGTTTATATCCTAAACCAATAGTTAATTCAATGAAAGTATCGATTTCTGATTTACTCAAACATGTTGTTATATCAAAAATTAACTACAATAATGATAAATAATTTAAACTTTTTCCATTTTAATAATATAATAGCCTATTATCCGGAAGTGTTTTTATTTATTTCTACTTCTATAATTTTGTTTATTAATATATTTTTACCTAATAATAAAAGTACTTTTACCTATTTTTCTTCTTTATTAATATTACTTATTTGTTTTATTTTAAGTTTAATAAATTTTAATAATTTTAAAATTTATGCTTTAAGCAATATGTTTATATTGGATCCATTGTCTTCATTAACAAAATTAACACTATATATAATAATATCATTAATTTTAATTTATTCTCGATTATTTTTAATAAAAAAAAAGATTACATTATTTAATAATGAATTTTATTTACTAATATTATTTTCAGTATTAGGTCAAATGATTATGATTTCAGGTAATAATTTATTAAGTATTTATCTTGGTCTAGAATTAATGTCATTAACCTTATGTGTATTAATTGCTTCACAAAAAAATGATATATTTTCCTCAGAAGCTGCTATTAAATATTTTATATTAGGAATATTATCATCTGGATTTATGTTATATGGAATTTCTATATTATATGGAATAACAGGAACACTTGAATTACCATCCATATTTAACATTATTAGATTAAATAATATTAATTACAATATTTTAACACTTAGTTTACTGCTAATTATAGTAGGTTTAAGTTTTAAATTAGGCATATCACCTTTTCATATGTGGGTTCCAGATGTATATCAAGGAACATCAATTATTATAACTCTTTTACTTAGCACTGCTCCAAAATTATCATTATTTGTAGTAATTTATCGTTTATTAATTGAATGCTTATTACCGCTAATAATTAATTGGCAAAAAATATTATTAATATTAGCAATTTTTTCTTTAATTATCGGAAATATTGCCGCAATTACACAATATAATTTTAAGCGCATGATAGCTTATTCTAGTATTGCACATATGGGATTTATGTTATTTTCTATAATATCTATTAAAAAATCATATAATAATTTAATTACATTCAATTCTTGTGATTCAGGTTTATTTTATATTATTACTTATGTATTTGCTATCTTAGGTGCTTTTGGTGTAGTAATTTTATTAAAAAATAATACTAATAATAAAACTAGCGAATTAGAAATTTTTATAGGATTACATAAAAGAGATCCATGGTGCGCTCTCATTATGATGATTTTTATGTTTTCATTAGCAGGGCTACCCCCTACTATTGGTTTTTACGCTAAATTTTTTATTTTGGAAAAAATATTCGGAACTCAAAAAATTTGGCTATTATTATTAATTATCATGCTTTCACTAATTGGTACATTTTATTATCTACGTATTATTAAATTAATGTATTTTGACAATACTATTGAAAAAACAAAATTAGCAATTAATTTTAATATAAAGATATTACTTAGTATTAATGCATTTCTTTTATTAATTTTTGGTTTATATCCAAATTTTTTAATAAATTTTTCTGAAAAATTATTTATATAAAATTTTTTAAAAATTTAATATTTTCATATAAATTAGAAAATAGATATACATAAATTAATCAATAATAGATTGTTATAATAAATATATAAATTAATTATAATTAAATTTATAAAAATTTTATAAATTTAATTGACAAAATACATAACTTTTATTTAAAATAATAAATTGTTAAAAAAGTTAAATATTTTATACTATATTTCTTTATATAGTAAGCTCTTTAAAAATTAATAATCGATAAATGTGGGCGTCTAATTCAGATGCAACGATATGAATTAAAACCTAAAAGTTTTAACAAGATCGTTATTTAAGTTTGTGTATTACATGCTAATTAAATTAAATTAGCAAAAATTAAAAATAAATTATTTTTAATTTTGAATTGGAAGAGTTTGATCCTAGCTCAGATTGAACGCTGGCGGCATGCTTTACACATGCAAGTCGAACGGTAACAGAGATTTATCTGCTGACGAGTGGCGAACGGGTGAGTAATATATCGGAACGTACCCTTAAGTGGGGGATAACTAGTTGAAAAATTAGCTAATACCGCATACAAATCTAACGATGAAAATGGGGGATTTTTAGTATTTTTAAAAACCTCATGCTTTTGGATCGGCCGATATCTGATTAGTTAGTTGGTGGGGTAAAGGCCTACCAAGACCACGATCAGTAGCTGGTCTGAGAGGACGATCAGCCACACTGGGACTGAGACACGGCCCAGACTCCTACGGGAGGCAGCAGTGGGGAATTTTGGACAATGGGCGAAAGCCTGATCCAGCAATGCCGCGTGAGTGAAGAAGGCCCTAGGGTTGTAAAGCTCTTTTATCAGGAAAGAAACAAATTAATATAATACATTAATTTAATGACGGTACCTGAAGAATAAGCACCGGCTAACTACGTGCCAGCAGCCGCGGTAATACGTAGGGTGCGAGCGTTAATCGGAATTACTGGGCGTAAAGCGTACGCAGGCGGTTTTGTAAGACAGATGTGAAATGCCCGGGCTCAACCTTGGAATTGCATTTGTGACTGCAAAACTAGAGTGTGTCAGAGGGAGATAGAATTCCACATGTAGCAGTGAAATGCGTAGATATGTGGAGGAATACCGATGGCGAAGGCAATCTCCTGGGATAACACTGACGCTCATGTACGAAAGCGTGGGGAGCAAACAGGATTAGATACCCTGGTAGTCCACGCCGTAAACGATGTCTACTAGTTGTTGGATCTTAATTGATTTAGTAACGTAGCTAACGCGTGAAGTAGACCGCCTGGGGAGTACGGTCGCAAGATTAAAACTCAAAGGAATTGACGGGGACCCGCACAAGCGGTGGATGATGTGGATTAATTCGATGCAACGCGAAAAACCTTACCTACCCTTGACATGTTAGAAACTATAAAGAAATTTATAGGTGCTCGAAAGAGAATCTAAACACAGGTGCTGCATGGCTGTCGTCAGCTCGTGTCGTGAGATGTTGGGTTAAGTTCCGCAACGAGCGCAACCCTTATTATTAGTTGCTACGAAAGAGCACTCTAATGAAACTGCCGGTGACAAACCGGAGGAAGGTGGGGATGACGTCAAGTCCTCATGGCCTTTATGGGTAGGGCTTCACACGTCATACAATGGTACATACAAAGGGCCGCTAATCTGCAAAGAGGAGCTAATCCCAAAAAGTGTATCGTAGTCCGGATTGGAGTCTGCAACTCGACTCCATGAAGTCGGAATCGCTAGTAATCGCGGATCAGCATGTCGCGGTGAATACGTTCCCGGGTCTTGTACACACCGCCCGTCACACCATGGGAGCAGGTTTTACCAGAAGTGAGTAGCTTAACCGTAAGGATGGCGCTTACCACGGTAAGATTTGTGACTGGGGTGAAGTCGTAACAAGGTAGCCGTATCGGAAGGTGCGGCTGGATCACCTCCTTTCTAGAGTATGCATCAAAAATTAGGCGCTCACATTTATCGGTTTTTAATAAAATTTAATAAAAATTAAATTTATTAAGTTTATGTTCTTTAAAAATTTAAAAATAATATTCTTTTTATTTAAAATTATTTTAAAAAGAATCTAATGTTATAGGGACAAGTAAATAAGTGCACATGGTGAATGCCTTGGCGATTACAGGCGATGAAGGACGTAGTAGCTTGCGATAAGCCGCGGTGAGCTGGGCAGACGCGCTTTGATCCGCGGATTTCCGAATGGGAAAACCCATCTTTATTCATAAAGATATTGCATATTGAATACATAGATATGTAAAGCTAACGTAGCGAACTAAAACATTTCAGTAGCTATAGGAAAAGAAATCAATAGAGATTCCCAAAGTAGTGGCGAGCGAAATGGGAAAAGCTTGCAAAATTTAATATTATTAATAGTAGAAAGCTATGGAAAGAGCTGCCATAGAAGGTGATAGCCCATTATATTAAATTTATAATATGAAACTAAGTTTGCAAAAAAGTAGGACGAGACACGTGTAATCTTGTCTGAATAAGGGGGGACCATCCTCCAAAGCTAAATACTCGTAATCGACCGATAGTGAATTAGTACCGTGAGGGAAAGGTGAAAAGAACCCCTGGAGGGGAGTGAAATAGATTCTGAAACCATGTGCATACAAACAGTAGGAGCAGATTTATTCTGTGACTGCGTACCTTTTGTATAATGGGTCAGCGACTTATATTCAGTGGCAAGCTTAACCGAAAATAGGGGAGGCGCAGAGAAATCGAGTCCGAATAGGGCGAATTAGTCTCTGGATATAGACCCGAAACCAAGTGATCTACTTATGGCCAGATTGAAAGTGCGGTAACACGTACTGGAGGATCGAACCCACTAATGTTGAAAAATTAGGGGATGAGCTGTGAGTAGGGGTGAAAGGCCAAACAAACTTGGAAATAGCTGGTTCTCTCCGAAAACTATTTAGGTAGTGCCTTAAGTATTACCATTGGGGGTAGAGCACTGTTATGGCTAGGGGGTTATCATGACTTACTAAACCATTGCAAACTCCGAATACCAATGAAGTATTAGCTTAGGAGACAGACGCCGGGTGCTAACGTCCGACGTCAAGAGGGAAACAACCCAGACCGCCAGCTAAGGTCCCTAAGATTGGCTAAGTGGAAAACGAAGTGGGGGGGCTAAGACAGTCAGGAAGTTGGCTTAGAAGCAGCCATCTTTTAAAGAAAGCGTAATAGCTCACTGATCAAGTCGTCCTGCGCGGAAAATGTAACGGGGCTAAGCCAATCACCGAAGCTGCGGATATCAATTTAATTGATATGGTAGGAGAGCGTTCTGTAAATCTGTGAAGGTATTTTGTAAAAAATACTGGAGATATCAGAAGTGCGAATGCTGACATGAGTAACGATAATGAAGGTGAAAAACCTTCACGCCGTAAGCCTAAGGTTTCCTGTTCAACGTTAATCGGAGCAGGGTTAGTCGGCCCCTAAGGTGAGGCAGAAATGCGTAATCGATGGGAAAAAGGTTAATATTCCTTTACCTATTTTAGGTGCGATAGGGGGGACGAATTATTTAAAATTGTCCAGGTGTTGGAAGTCCTGGTATCTATATTGTAGAAGGTTATTAGGAAAATCCGGTAACATAATTCAAGGATATGGATCAAGTGATATTTTTCATAAAGCAATTGGAAGTAGTTCCAAGAAAAGCCTCTAAGCTTCAGTCTAAAAAAGACCGTACTATAAACCGACACAGGTGGGCGAGATGAATATTCTAAGGCGCTTGAGAGAACTCGAGAGAAGGAACTCGGCAAATTTGTACCGTAACTTCGGAATAAGGTACACCTGATTATTTTAACTAGTTTAACACTAGAAGGATGAAAAGGTTGCAATAAAATGGTGGCTGCGACTGTTTAATAAAAACATAGCACTATGCAAACATGAAAATGGACGTATATGGTGTGACTCCTGCCCGGTGCTGGAAGATTAAATGAGGGAGTGAAAGCTCTTGATTGAAGTCCCAGTAAACGGCGGCCGTAACTATAACGGTCCTAAGGTAGCGAAATTCCTTGTCGGGTAAGTTCCGACCTGCACGAATGGAGTAACGATGGCCACACTGTCTCCTCTCGAGACTCAGTGAAATTGAAATGTTTGTGATGATGCAAACTACCCGCGGCTAGACGGAAAGACCCCATGAACCTTTACTGTAACTTTATATTGAATTTTGAATAAAACTGTGTAGAATAGGTGGGAGACTATGAAGTATAAGCGCTAGCTTGTATGGAGTCATCCTTGAAATACCACCCTGGTTTATTTGAAATTCTAATCTTAAACCGTTATCCGGTTTGGAGACAATGTATGGTGGGCAGTTTGACTGGGGCGGTCTCCTCCTAAAGAGTAACGGAGGAGTTCTAAGGTACGCTAAGTACGGTCGGAAATCGTACTAATAGTGCAATGGCATAAGCGTGCTTAACTGCGAGACTGACAAGTCGAGCAGATACGAAAGTAGGACATAGTGATCCGATAGTTCTGTATGGAAGGGCTATCGCTCAACGAATAAAAGGTACTCTGGGGATAACAGGCTGATTCCTCCCAAGAGTTCATATCGACGGGGGAGTTTGGCACCTCGATGTCGGCTCATCACATCCTGGGGCTGCAGTAGGTCCCAAGGGTATGGCTGTTCGCCATTTAAAGTGGTACGTGAGCTGGGTTTAAAACGTCGTGAGACAGTTTGGTCCCTATCTGCCGTGGGCGCTGGAAATTTGAAAGGAGCTGCTCCTAGTACGAGAGGACCGGAGTGGACGAACCTCTGGTGCACCGGTTGTCACGCCAGTGGCATAGCCGGGTAGCTAAGTTCGGAAAAGATAACCGCTGAAAGCATCTAAGCGGGAAGCTTGCCTTAAGATAAGATTTCCCGGGATGAAAATTTCCCCTAAAGGGTCGTTCAAGACTAGAACGTTGATAGGTCAGATGTGGAAGTACAGTAATGTATTAAGCTAACTGATACTAATTGCCCGTGAGACTTGTCCCTATAACATTAGAGTCTTTTAAAAATAATGCATAAAATTAAATTTTTTTAAAATTAAAAAAATTTAATTTTATGCCTGATGACAATAGCAAATTGGTACCACCCCTTTCCATCTCGAACAGGACCGTGAAACGATTTTGCGCCGATGATAGTGCTGAAACCAGTGTGAAAGTAGGTTATCGTCAGGCTTTAAAAAAAATTTTAAAAGCTCAAAATTTTGAGCTTTTAAAATTTTGAATAAACTTATAAAAACATATTATTTTTAAATATATAAAAGTAAAAATATTATGTATAATAATCCAATTATCAATACAGCAATTAAAGCTGTACGAAAAAGCGCTCTAATAATTAATAGAGGATCACTCGAATTAGAAACTATTAAATTTGAAAAAAAAAAATATGAAAATTTTGTTTCTAATATTAATAAAGCATCTGAAAAAATTATTACTGAAATTCTAATTAATACATATCCTTCTTATGCTCTTTTAATTAAAAAATCAAATTATTTAACAGATTTTAAAAATGAAAATATTTGGATAATAGATCCTCTTGATAATACCACAAATTTCGCTCATAATTTTCCTCAATATTGTATTTCAATAGCCTTAAAACAAAAAAAACAAATTACTCATGCAGTAATTTATGATCCAATTAGAAATGATTTATTTACTGCCATTAAAGGTTGTGGTGCCTATTTAAATGAAAAACGTATTCGTGTTAATAAAAGAAATAAAATTAATGACTCATTAATTGGTACTGATTTTTCGTTTAAAAAAAAAATAAATCTAAAATCACTATTAGAATTTGAGGAATATACAAAAATATTTCAAATTATTACTAAATGTAAAAATTTAAGAAATATAGGAGTTTCCTCTCTTAATTTAGCTTATGTTGCCTCTGGAAAATTAGATGGTTTTTTTGAAAAAGGATTAATGCCATGGAATATTGCATCTGGTTCTTTATTAATAATTGAATCAGGAGGAATAATTAGTAATTTTAAAGGAGAAAAAGATTATTTATATACTGGTGACATAATTGCTGGAAATCAAAAAATATTTTCACAAATTATTTCATTAATTAATTCTTAATTATTTTAATAAAATTAAAAAATTTTTATGATTGAAAAATCAAATATATATATATCTGGAATGGGAATTATATCAGCAATTGGATCTGATGTATCATCATTTTCAAATTCATTAATAAAAGGAAAATCTGGTATTGATTATGAAATTAATAATACTAGCTCTAATTTTTCTAAAAATATTATTGCAAAGATCAATAATTTTAATCTTGAAAATTCATTAAAAAAAATTACTGATCTTTCAAAAAAAAAAAAAGAATTTATTTTACATATCTCAAAAAGATCTCCATTTTTTATACAAACATCTATAATTGCTGCATTACAAGCTTGGTACCATTCAAAACTACACAAAAAAAAATACAAAATTTTACCAGAACGTATAGGATTAATTATAGCGGGACATAATACAACTCAAAATTATCAATACTCGTTATATCCCGAATTCTTAAAAAAACCAGAATATCTTTCTCCTCGCTATGCTATCCAATTTATGGATAGCAATCAAATTGGCATACTTAGTGAAATATTTAATATTCGTGGAGAAGGTTTTATCACTGGCGGAGCATCAGCATCAGGAAATATTGGAATTATACATGGAATGCGTTTAATTCAAAATGATATTGTTGATGCTTGTTTAATTATTAGCGCAATGACAGATCTTTCCCCCATGGAAATTCAGGCATTTCGCGTAATTGGAGCAATGGGAGGGAAAAAATTTTATAATTTTCCAAAAAAAACTTGTAGACCTTTTGATAAACTAGCAGAAGGATTTATTTATGGACAAGCATCAGCTGCACTTCTGTTAGAAGGTAATAAAAATATAAAAAATTATAACAAACCGTATTTAGCGCGTTTATTAGGGGGAGCTATTAATTTACATGCCACGGCATCTGCTGAACCAGATTTAAAAAATGAAATTAATGTAATGAATTCTGCTTTAAAACAGAGTGGTTTAAAAAAAAATATGATAGATTATTTAAATACACATGGCAGTAGTTCACCATTAGGTGATAAAATAGAAATATCAGCGATTAAAAAAGTATACAAAAATCATTTTACAAAACTTTGGTTAAATTCAACAAAAAGTTTAACTGGTCATTGTTTATATTCTGCAGGTATAGTGGAAATAATTGCATCTATAATTCAAATGAAAAAAAAATTTATTCATCCTAATTTAAATTTAGAATTTCCAATTAATAATCAAGCAAAATTTTCCGGAAAAAAATCTATACCTATAAATATTAATAATATAATGAGTAATTCCTTTGGATTCAGTGGTATTAATAGTAGCATTATTTTATGTAAAAAATAAATATTTATTGATAATTATTCATAAGTATTTTTAAATATAATAATGATTTCATTACTATAGAATAATCAACCCCAAAATCAACTAAACATGCAATTTCATTAACACCAATTGAAATAGCTTTATTAACTATATTTATTCCTTCGTCAACAGTACCAAAAAGAGCACTAGTTTTAAAATATCTTTGATAAGAATATTCAAGAATTTTTTTCTTCTCAATGTCATTTAATGGTTCACCCCCTTTTTGATCAATAGCAGCCTTTAAATGCGCTTCCATTAAATTTTTTATATATTTCATAAAAGGATCTTTTACCGCTTGTTCTACTTGATTATTATTTTTTAAAAGTAATGTATGTAACATTAGTGTTACAATACCATCATCTGGATTTAATCCAGCAGATTTACGACTATTTCTATAAAGAATAATTTTATTTTTCATAATATCTAAATTATTTCCGTAAAGCATAGTAAATATATTATATCCTTTTTTACCTGCATATATAAAACCTTCATCATTTTGTGTAACTAAAAGCCAAATTTTAAGATCTGATTGATATGGACGCGGATAAGTAATAACTGGTATTTGTTTTTTATCAGAATTCCAAAATAATACTTCTTCTCCTCTCCAAAGTTTTTGTACTTTTGATATATTATTAGTGCAAATAGATTTTCTATTTCTATAATTATTTGGCGCAAAAATAAAATCTTGTTTATTCCATCCAGAACCAAACCCTAAATCCACTCTTCCATTAGATAAAATATCATTTATAGCCCACCATTCTACTATTTCTATAGGATTATGTAATGGTAATGATATACCTGCAGTTCTAAATCGAATATGACGAGTTTGCGGAATTAAATATGCTGCAATTACAGCGGGATTAGCATAAATTGAACCATATTTATGAAAATGTCTCTCTGGAATATAAATTGCATTAAAATTTTCAGAATCAGCAAAAATTGTAACATCACGCATAAAATCATATTTTTTTTTATTTTGTATATTTTCCCTAACATCTGAAAAAAACATAACACTAAAATTAATTTTAAATTTATTTTTTAAAAAATTATTTTCTTGAAGTATTTTTTTTAAATTTAAATTAGTAATTATTTTATTTTTAATATTATTCATTATTTATTATTAATTATTAAAGTTGATAAATAGACAGATAATTTCTTAACACTATTAAAATCAATTAGCCATTGAGGTTGAATTGTATATTTCAAATTTTTTTCAAGTTTAGTAGATAATACCATCGCTGAAATAGAATCTAATCCATAACTTTGAAATGTCTCTGTAAAATCAATTTCCTTAAGTTTTAATACTTCCATTATTGTTTTAGAAATTATTTTTTCTAAAATTTGTTTATTAAAATTTTTATTTTCTTTAAATTTCTCTAATTTTTGTTTTTTATTAAAAGTTATTAATTTATGAATACGATCTATAAAATCAGAACTTAATTTTTTAATTTCATTAATATCTATTATTTTAATAATTTCTTGAATAGAAATTTTTATACCATTTTTTTTCTTTTCTTCCCAATATTTAATATAATCTTCTATATTTTTTTTCATTAATTTAGATTTAAATTTAAATGGTCTGGCATATAATAATCTTTCTTTAATATTGTTAAATATTGATAAATTTAAATAATTTATAATAATAGAATTATTATTTTCTTTAATACTATTTTCATTATTTAAATTCATAATTTTTTCAAATAATATTTTTCCTTCTTTATTATTAAATGTTCTCATTCCTAATTTATTAAATACTTTTTCCACAATAATAAATTTTTCCTTTGATATTCTTGTAATAGCACCTGTTTGATTCCAATCAGAAATTATAATATTTTTATAAAAAATCTTTTTATATAAAAATTGTTGATATGTAGAAAAAAAACTCATATATGTATTCGCTGCAGCATAATCAGAAGATCCTCTAGCTAAATACGGTATTAAACTAGACATAGAAGAAAATGAAATAAAAAAATCTAATGGATCTAATTTAAATATTTTATGTAAATTTTCTATTCCTTTTATTTTTGGTTCCCAAACTTTTTTTATATCTTCTATATTTTTATTAGAAAAACCCGGTTTTTTAATATTAGAATAAACTCCAGCGCAATGAATAACACCTTTAATTGGACCATAATTATTTCTAATTTTTATAAAATATTTTTCCAATGAATTTAAATCATCTAATGAACCAATATAAATTTTTAAATTTTTAATTTTTCGTTCTAAATAAATTAATTCTTTAAGTTTATTTATTAAATAAAAAGATAAATCATTATCAGAGATAATTTTTTTCCAATCCTCCTTAGGGGGAAGATTTGTAATCCCCATAAGAACTATATTTTTACAACCTTTTTCAACAAAATATTTAGCAATTTCTAAGCCTACTCCATTAGTCCCACCAGTTATAACATATACCCCTTTATTGGAAATTAAAAAAGGCATATAATTTTTAATTTCTAATTTTTTTTCTAAAAGAATTGGTACATAACGTTGATTATCTCGATAACAAATTTCAGTTTCTTGTAATTTTATATTAAACTCTTTAAAAATAATATTTCTTAATTTAAGCGGTTCATTATAAATAGAATTATCAATATCAATACAACGTGAATTAATATGTTGATAATCAGAACTTATCATTTTAATAATTCCAGAAAATTTTGAACCAGAAAGTGTCATTTTCTTAAATTTAAAATTTTGTAATTCTTTTGTAAAATATAAAATTGAAATTTCATTAATAGTATTAATTATAATTTGATAAAATACTATTTTTTCAAATTGATCATTATCATAATCATGCGTAACATTATAAATATCGCTTAAATCAATAATATGAGTGATATTATTATCATACTTATTAACTAATGATTGAATGTTTATACGAGCTGAATTTATATCATTTAAATTTACTAAATCATATTTTGAAATATAATTTATTCCTGAATTAAAAATAGATATTAAAATAATTTTTTTAAAATCATTTAAATTCAATATTTTTTCCACAAGTTGTATTGAGTCCTCATTAACTAAAACTAATAATATCTTACGTTCAATGTTATTTTTTAAAAAATACGGTTCTTTTACACGCCAATCTTTACTAATTAAATAAATATTATTTTCTTCCGAATTTTTATTTATTAAATTTTCTTTAATAAAGCGTTTATTATTTAAATAATAAATATAATTAAAATCAACTAATGTATTATTTTTTTCTGGAATTAACCATTCTATGCATAATCTTTGTATAAAAAACAATCGATTAAATTTATTATAATCATCACAAAAAATTATTTTTTTGCGTTTTAATTTAGATAAATTATTTATAGATAAATGAATTTTATAATTAATAAATTTATTTATATACTCTTTATTACTTATTTCTAATTGTATAAAAAAAATAATTTCTATTGGATACCCAAAGTATCCATTTAAAAATTTTTGAAAAAATTTTTCTAAAAGAATAATAATATCATCACTTATTTTTGATATATTAAAAATTAATACAATTTCATACTTTTCTTCAAAAAATAATTTTTTTGTAAAAAATGAATAAAAATTATAATAAATTGGAGAAATAAAATTATTTGTTTTTTTATCCTCTAGATTAGATACCTTTTGAAGTTGTGATAATAATTTTTTAAATATATTAAATTCATTTTTATCTGTATAAATAAAAATAATTTGTTTATTTTTATAAAACTGTAATCGATCTTGCAAATCAATAGAATCCAATAATTCATTATAAATATTACTTTTATAATTAATATTAGATAATTTAAAATTATTTTTTTTATGGAAAATATTTTTTTTCTGTTCTTTAAATATCCAATAATATTCACGCGCAAAAGGATAAGTTGGAAGTCCATGTTTACGATATCCTAAATTTTTATTAAATAATTGTAAATATTTCCAATCAACAGCATCTCCATTAACCCAGCTATTAGCTAAAATTATAGAAATTTCTAATGAATTTTTATTTGTCATTTCAAGATTTTTTAATTTTTTAAAAATTGTATTATTTTTTTTAGATTTTATTTTTCCATAAAAAAAATTATTATCTATATAATTTTCTTTATCCTTATAATTTTTTATAAAATTTAATAATTTTTCATATAATTCCTCAAAAGAAGATATAACAACCGCTAATCTATAAGACATAACAGCTCTACCGAACTGAAATGTATAAATAAAATCAAATATATTAATATTATTATTTTTTAAATCTTTAGAAATATAATTACAAATCAATTTTGAATAAACCAATAATTGAGATAAATTTTTAGCAGATAAAGGGAATACCGTAAAAATAGGTAAATTATTTATAAATTTAATATTTTTATTATCTTTTATTTTTTCTGATAATACTATATGAGAATTAGTTCCACTAAATCCAAATGAATTAATAGCTGCCATACGTTTTTTTTTATTTTCTATATTCCATGATTTGCATTGTGTATTAATAAAAAATGGACTATTTTCTAATTTAATATGCTCGTTAAGAATTCTATAATTTATAGTAGGAGGTAAAATTTTATGTTTTAAAGATAAAATAATTTTAATAATACCTATAACACCTGCGGCAGTCGCTGAATGCCCAATATTACTTTTTACAGATCCAAGTGCACAAAAATTTTTACGATAGCTAAATTTATTAAATGATTCACACAATGCTTCAAATTCTATTGGATCACCTAATTTTGTACCAGTTCCATGTGCTTCAATTAATTGAATATCATCAGGATTTATATCAAACTTTTTATAAATTTCAGTTTGAAGTCTCACTTGAGATTGTGTATTTGGAGCGGTAATTCCATTAGTTTTTCCATCTTGATTAACCCCCCACCCCTTAATTATACTATAAATATCATCTCCATCTTTTTTTGCATCTTCTAATTTTTTTAACATTAATACCCCGACACCTTCTCCAGGTACAAAACCATTAGCTCTTTGATCAAAGCTATAACAATGACCATCTGGTGATAACATTCCAGATTTACTCATCTTAATATGAATATCTGGTGTATTAATAATATAAACTCCTCCAGCTAATGCAATTTTACTATTTCCAAGAACTAAACTATCACAAGCATTTGCTATAGCAACAAGAGAAGAAGAACAAGCCGTATCAATAGCTAAACAAGGTCCTTGTAAATTTAAAAAATAAGAAATTCTTGCTGGTAAGATAGAAACTGACTCCCCCATTAAAGCATAAGCATTATGTATTTCATCAGGATCCGTTATTAATTTATTATAATCACTAACAGCGCAACCAACAAATACACCACATAAACTTCCAGAAAGATCAAATGGATTATAACCAGCATCCTCAATACACGTCCAACAATTTTGTAAAAATAATCGTTGTTGTGGATCCATATATTCCGCTTCTGACGGAGAAATATTAAAAAATAATGGATCAAATATCTCAACATCCTCTAAAGACCCCATCTTTTTACAAATAGTTTTACCAATTGCATTTTTATCTGAATCATAAAAATCATCAATAAACCATCTTATATTAGGAATTTTTGAAACACAATCACGTCCTATTAATAAATTATTCCAAAATTTTTTAACATTATTAGCTTTAGGAAATTGACCGGATATACCAATAATTGCAATATCATAACTAACTAAATTATTAAATTTTTTATTATTTTTATCAAAAATATTTAAAAATATATTTTTTTGTTTTTTATTTTTTTTTTTTATAGATTTATCAAAATCAATATTATTATCTATAGATAAATTTTTTAATTGCAATTTCTTTGATATTTGAGACATTATAAATTTAAAAAATTTATTTAAAGTTGGATAATCATAAATTTTAGTTGAATTTATAGATAAATCTAACTGAGAATTTATTTTTCTAATCCAAGTAACCGCAATAATTGAATCAAGCCCCATATCAATAAAAACAGCATCATCATCAAACTGTTCTGGTTTTATTTGTAATTCTTCAATTAAACTATTTTTTAGTATAGAAAATATGCTTGAAGATGAGTATAATTTTTTTGAATCACCATAAGATATGGTATCACTTATTATTTTAGAATCATTTTTTTTTATAGATTTATCAAAATCAATATTATTATCTATAGATAAATTTTTTAATTGCAATTTCTTTGATATTTGAGACATTATAAATTTAAAAAATTTATTTAAAGTTGGATAATCATAAATTTTAGTTGAATTTATAGATAAATCTAACTGAGAATTTATTTTTCTAATCCAAGTAACCGCAATAATTGAATCAAGCCCCATATCAATAAAAACAGCATCATCATCAAACTGTTCTGGTTTTATTTGTAATTCTTCAATTAAACTATTTTTTAGTATAGAAAATATGCTTGAAGATGAGTATAATTTTTTTGAATCACCATAAGATATGGTATCACTTATTATTTTAGAATCATTTTTTTTTATAGATTTATCAAAATCAATATTATTATCTATAGATAAATTTTTTAATTGCAATTTCTTTGATATTTGAGACATTATAAATTTAAAAAATTTATTTAAAGTTGGATAATCATAAATTTTAGTTGAATTTATAGATAAATCTAACTGAGAATTTATTTTTCTAATCCAAGTAACCGCAATAATTGAATCAAGCCCCATATCAATAAAAACAGCATCATCATCAAACTGTTCTGGTTTTATTTGTAATTCTTCAATTAAACTATTTTTTAGTATAGAAAATATGCTTGAAGATGAGTATAATTTTTTTGAATCACCATAAGATATGGTATCACTTATTATTTTAGAATCATTTTTTTTTATAGATTTATCAAAATCAATATTATTATCTATAGATAAATTTTTTAATTGCAATTTCTTTGATATTTGAGACATTATAAATTTAAAAAATTTATTTAAAGTTGGATAATCATAAATTTTAGTTGAATTTATAGATAAATCTAACTGAGAATTTATTTTTCTAATCCAAGTAACCGCAATAATTGAATCAAGCCCCATATCAATAAAAACAGCATCATCATCAAACTGTTCTGGTTTTATTTGTAATTCTTCAATTAAACTATTTTTTAGTATAGAAAATATGCTTGAAGATGAGTATAATTTTTTTGAATCACCATAAGATATGGTATCACTTATTATTTTAGAATCATTTTTTTTTATAGATTTATCAAAATCAATATTATTATCTATAGATAAATTTTTTAATTGCAATTTCTTTGATATTTGAGACATTATAAATTTAAAAAATTTATTTAAAGTTGGATAATCATAAATTTTAGTTGAATTTATAGATAAATCTAACTGAGAATTTATTTTTCTAATCCAAGTAACCGCAATAATTGAATCAAGCCCCATATCAATAAAAACAGCATCATCATCAAACTGTTCTGGTTTTATTTGTAATTCTTCAATTAAACTATTTTTTAGTATAGAAAATATGCTTGAAGATGAGTATAATTTTTTTGAATCACCATAAGATATGGTATCACTTATTATTTTAGAATCATTTTTTTTTATAGATTTATCAAAATCAATATTATTATCTATAGATAAATTTTTTAATTGCAATTTCTTTGATATTTGAGACATTATAAATTTAAAAAATTTATTTAAAGTTGGATAATCATAAATTTTAGTTGAATTTATAGATAAATCTAACTGAGAATTTATTTTTCTAATCCAAGTAACCGCAATAATTGAATCAAGCCCCATATCAATAAAAACAGCATCATCATCAAACTGTTCTGGTTTTATTTGTAATTCTTCAATTAAACTATTTTTTAGTATAGAAAATATGCTTGAAGATGAGTATAATTTTTTTGAATCACCATAAGATATGGTATCACTTATTATTTTAGAATCATTTTTTTTTATAGATTTATCAAAATAACGTTCAATATTAGTAATAACACGAGGATTATTAACAAAAGTATAATCATGCATAGTAAGCTCGTGAAAAAAAACAGTAGAAAGTGCTTTTTGCAAAGAATAACTATAATATTTTTTTTGTAATTCTAATTCTTTTCTGCTTAATAAAGATAATTTTTTAGCTAATTTTAATGAATAAAACAAAACTTGTTTACGGGGTAATACCGGCATAGATATTCCGCGTTCTTTAAGTTCTTTTCCTTTAAATTCACCCGCAGTTAATAAAATTTCTCTACTTAATATTTTTCCAAAACGTTGCGGGAAAATTAATGTAGAACCCGCACCAGGTGTGAATCCATAACACATATATGGACTTTGATAAACACTTTCTTTACTAAAAACTGTATAATCACAAAATAAACCCATAGCCCAACCAGCACCTATTGCATGACCTTGCATAGCAGCAATTACAGGAATTTTACAATATAATGGCATACAATAACTTTTCTCATCAGTAAAACGAGATATTCCTTTTTGGATCTTTAATAACCCATTTTTGGTTCCACCGCAAGCAAAATAATTTTTATAACCAGTTATAATAATTACCTTATATTTTAATGAACTATTTATATAAGAAAAAGCATCAATAATTCCCTTTACAACAGAAGAAGAAAACATATTTTTATTTTCTCTATCACATATAGTTAAAATTAATATATCATTATAATATTCTTCTAACTTAATAACATAAGATGAAAAAGGAATTACAGATATCTTATCTTTGTTATACGATAATTTTAATAAAAAATCTGGATATTGAGAAAAATTTCGCAAATTTGTAATTATATTATCTATATTTTTATTTAAATGTTTTTTAAGTATTTTTAATGAAATCGATGATGATCGAATAATTTGATTTGCTTTTTCAAAGGCATAATTTTGAATGATGGACTCATCAATAATTGGATATGATAATTTAAATTTTCTTAATGATTTACTATCAAAAATAATACCTGAAGATAAGTCACAATAATATCCCTGTTTACTACAAATTATTAGATCACATGTCATAGAAATCTTCATAACATG
The DNA here is from genome assembly GCF_016593155.1 of Candidatus Profftella armatura (Diaphorina cf. continua). GTDB lineage: Bacteria > Pseudomonadota > Gammaproteobacteria > Burkholderiales > Burkholderiaceae > Profftella > Profftella armatura_A. The sequence goes on from NZ_AP023215.1 coordinate 144,304, forward strand.
ATTTGAATTTTTTCCTGTTAAAACTATAATTATAGGAAATAAAAATTTTATTAAAGATTGAATAATATTAGAGATCTCTGTTTGAATTAATTTATTAATATTTATTGTATCTGCAAATAATTTATCTAAATTATTAAGTATTAATACTTTAACTTTATCTAAATTAGATAATGATTTAATGCAAGAAATTAATTCACAGCAAGAATTTTTAATTTTTTCCTCTATATTCTCATTAACATTATAAAAATTACTAAATTTAATAGAAAAAATTCCTTTACCATGATCTTTAAGATTAATATATTTTAATCTATTATACTTTATATCAATTACTTGATTAGAACTAGATATTGAAAAATCAGATTTAGTTTTTAATAAAGGTAATAAATATGGAGTTTCTAAAAATGGATAAGTAGGTAATGCAATACAATGATACATATTTTTTTCTGAATATAATTTTGTCCAATCAATATTCATACCTTTACTCCAAAATTTAAGTAAACGTTCATATTTTTTTTTATGAAACCATATTTTTAATGTATCTTGTATTGTTATATCATTAGAAAAAATACTAATTACATCTTTATAATTTTTTATTTTTCCATAAAAAATATTTTCCTCTTCTTCTAAGAAAGAATAATTATTTCCTTGAATATTTAAACATTTTTGTAATTTTTTTTGAAGCTCAGACAAAGAACATACTATAAAAGCAATACGAATATCCATCGCCTCTCGTCCTATTTGAAGAGTATAAGATAAATTTGCTAATTTTTCATAAGACATTTGCAATGTAAATTTATATAAACATTTTATATAATTTTTTAAAGATTCCTCATTTCGAGCAGATAATATAATTATATATTTTTTTTCACATGAAAAATTAAATGATTTTTTAATTTTCTTAAATTCTTCAATAATAATATGAGCATTAGAACCACCAGCACCAAATGATGAAATTCCAGCTACACGTGGAAGATTTTTTTCTCTAATCCAATTAACTAATGTTTGTTGAAGGAAAAAAGGGGTTTTAGAAAAATTAATATTTGGATTTGCTATTTTAGCATGTAATGTGGGAACTAAGCGCTTATTTTTCATTTGCAAAATTACTTTAATAAAACCAGCTATTCCTGCAGCAGCTTCTAAATGACCAATATTTGATTTAACTGATCCAATTGCGCAAAAATTATTATCTTCTGTATCATTTCTAAAAGCTTTTACTAAGCTAGATATTTCAATTGGATCACCAAGTTCTGTTCCAGTTCCATGTGCTTCGATATAACTAATATTTCGTGCATTTATATTAGCTTTTTTTAATGTATTTTTAATTAATTCAAATTGAGCATTAGGATTAGGTACTGTATAACCATTAGTTTTTCCGCCATGATTAATATGAGTTGCTTTAATAATTGCTTGAATTCTATCATTATCCTCTATTGCTTTTGAAATTGGTTTAAGCAATACAGCACCAACACCTTCTCCAGGTACAAAACCATTAGCATTTTCTCCAAAACTACGACATATTCCATCTTTAGATAACATACGAGAAGAACTAAGTAAAATATAACTTGATGGATGTAAGTACAAGTTAACACCACCAGCAATCGCTAATTTACTTTCCCCGGATCGTAGACTTTGACAAGCTTGATGAATTGCAGTTAATGAGGATGAGCACATTGTATCTATTGGCATACTTGGGCCTCTTATATTTAAAAAATATGAAACTCTATTCGCAAAAGAACTAAATGAAGTATGAGGATATAGCCTACTACCACATTTCCATAATTCAGGACCAAATAAATCAAAACCAGTGCGCGTAACTCCGACAAATACACCCATTTGATGATTAAAGTCTCTTGCTAAACGTTCTCGTGTATAACCAGCATCCTCTAATGTTTCCCATGCTGTTTGTAAAAATAAACGTTCCTGTGGGTCAATAATATTTGCTTCTTTAGGAGAAATATTAAAAAATAATGGATCAAAATTCATTATTTTATTTAAAAATCCACCCCATTTGCAATAAGTTTTTCCTTGTTTAATAGCCTCCTCTGGGTCAGGATGATAAAATTTATCTATTTCCCATCTAGAGAATGGAATTTCAGTAATACAATTTTTTCCATTAATCAATAATTGCCAATATTCTTTTAAATTATTTGCTTTTGGAAAGTGACAACTCATACCAATAACAGCAATATCATTATTATCGCAAATATCTATTGTATTTTTAGATAATGTATTTATTTTTAATTCTTTTATTTCATATTTTTTATTATCAATTTTTTTATTATCAATTTTTTTATTATCAATTTTTTTATTATCAATTTTTTTATTATCAATTTTTTTATTATCAATTTTTATTTTTGTTAATTCTTGTAATTCTTTTTTATGATTATCTATTAAATAATTAGCTAATTCAAAAATATTTTTATATTCAAATAATAATGTACTAGATATATTAGAAAAATCTTTACGTAACTTATTGGTAATTTGAATAATTAATATAGAATCTATTCCATAATTTCCTAATAATTCTTGTGAATCTATTTTGGAAATATCCATATGCAATACTTTTGCAATAATCTTTTTAAGATATAAAATAATAACTTTTAAAGAAAAATTCTTATCTTTATGTATTGATTTTAACTGATTATTTTCTATTTTTTTTTCCATTGATATTTTTTGTTTAATTATTCCGTTACTTTTAGAGATTATAATTTGTTGACCTAAATTATGTGTATTTTTTGCTGGAAATAAAATGGTATTAAATCCTTCTTGACTTAAAATTTTATACCAATTTTTAGAGCATAAACCTGGAGAATCCGAAATTCTAATTCTTTGATCATCTGATAACCACCATCCTTCTAATAAACCAAAAGTAAGATGAGCAAAAAAAGATTTTTTACTAATTTCATTTAATAACAATAAACCATTTTTTCGTAAAACAGCTTTCACATTAGATAATGTAAAACAAATATTACGAGTAGCATGTAACACATTTGTAGCAATTGCTATATCATAAGATCCAGGCTTAATCATTTGATTAGAAAGCGGTTTTTCAATATTAAATATTTTAGGAGTAAGATAAGGGTAGTTTGATAAAAATTTTTTTTCTGCGTGAAATAAAAATGCTTTTGATATATCTGTATAAGCATATTCAGAAATATTTTTATAAAAGGGATTAAGATACGGTAAAATTATTGAAGTAGTACCACCGGTTCCTGCTCCAATTTCAATAATTCTTATGCGAGCTAATGGTTCTTTTTGTAAACGTAATTTAATAAAAGAAACTATTGTTTTTGCTAAAATTTTATTAAAATAATCAGATACTAGATTATTACAATAAATACCATTTACCATTCGCATTGATGCATTTGGAAAAAGAATATCAGTAGAACGTATTTTTCCACTAAGAATTAGTGGTAACGATCTTAAGCAAGTTTCTACTAAAATAATAGCAGATTCTAAATTTGAATTATTAAAATATTTTTGTTTTGAAATATTCCAAAATTCCCATAACTTTTCTAAATTATTTAAATTTTCCAATACTATTAATATATTTTTTTTATTATATTTTTTTAAAAATTTAATACTTGCCTTTAACCATTTTTCATAAAATTTTGGAGTATTATTAGAAATATTTCGTAATATTTTCCAATGATTATTTTTATCTTTACCTAAAAAACCCATAGACACTAATATTCCAGCTAAAAGAGGTAATAATTTTATTTCCATTATTTTATTATTAAATATACTAAAATTTTTTAATAATTCTACTTTTTTATCTGATTCAGTTAACATAAAATTTAATGAAAATGGTGTTATTATATCTAAATTATCTGGATAAATAATTAAATTTTTCAAAGAATTAAATAAAAAAAGAGATTTAGGGCAACTAACTCTAATAACAATAATTTGTCTAAGAGGAATATTAGATATATTTTCTAAAAATGTCATTGCTTGAGACACCTTTAAGAGTAAACGTCCACTTTGTTTTAATCTAATTTTAGCAAAATTAGAAATCTTTTCACCAGTACCAATTTCCCAATGTCCCCAATTAATTACCCTTACAAAACATTGTAATTTTTTTGATAAACAAATCGCATACGCATCTTCAAAAGCCCCCCCAGAAGAATAACCACTCATTCCTCCATTTTTTTCAATAGCAACAATTGATGAAAAATAAAAAATAAAATCTGATACTTCTGTGCTAAATACTTTTGCGATATTGATACTTGCATCAATCTTGATAGATAAAATAGACTGAAAACGTTTTATACTCATTTTTTCAATACTTTGATCGAATTCACTACTAACCGCAGAATGAATAACACCATTAATTACTGGGTAAATTTTTTTAATTATTGTTAATGATTTTTTTAAAGAAGTTAAATCACAAGCATCTGCTGAAATATAAAGTATTGAAGAATTAATTTTTTTAAATTTTTCTAATTTTTTCTGAATATTAACATCTAATTTACTCCTACAAATCCAAATAACTTGCGCGGAATATTTTTTTATTACATAATTAGTCCATGCCTCCCCAATTCCCCCGGACCCCCCAATTACTATATATACACCTTTTTGTTTATAAATTGGTTTTGATGATAAACGTAAATTAACAATAGAATATAAATATCTTTTAAACCATTGACCATTGCGATAAGCAAGTACTTCACCGTTAATAATGTTTTTTGGTATATTTACTAATATATCTTCTAGTTTGGAATTAAATTCTAAATCTAATACATTTATTATCCAAAAAGGATATTCTTTAGCTAAAACACCCGCTAATCCATGTATACTAGCATACCCAGGAGAAACTAAATCAGTATCAAATACCTCTTGAGTCGAATAAGTAATAATAGTCCATACTAATTCCCGAGAAGAATATATTTTTTGAGATAATAAAGCTTTAATAAATTTAAATAATAATAATACTCCAAAATCTTGATAATTAATAAAATCTATTTTAAATATTTGTGGAGTAATCCAAATAATATGATCAAATTTACATCCTTCTGAAATCAATTTATTTAATTTATAAGAAATTATATCAACTGATTCAGTAATATTTATAAAAAATTCATACATAGAACAATTAATAGATTGAATAATTTTTTTTTGTTTAAAATTTGCTCCAATTACTAATAATTTTCTATTTATTAAATAAGAATTATTTTCATAATTCATAATTATAGGATCCCAAGTTAATGATAATTGCATTACATCACTATTACTTATATGGGTATCATCACTATTACTTATATGGGTATCATCACTATTACTTATATGGGTATCATCACTATTACTTATATGGGTATCATCACTATTACTTATATGGGTATCATCACTATTACTTATATGGGTATCATCACTATTACTTATATGGGTATCATCACTATTACTTATATGGGTATCATCACTATTACTTATATGGGTATCATCACTATTACTTATATGGGTATCATCACTATTACTTATATGGGTATCATCACTATTACTTATATGGGTATCATCACTATTACTTATATATTTATTAAAATTATTTTTCGGGAGCCAATAATAATATTTTGAAAATGGATAAGTTGGTAAACTAATTCGTGTATTTTTTTTATCTATTAAAGACCAATCAATATCAATACCAGATTGCCATAATATAGCAATCTTTTTAAAATTTTTTTTCTTTATCGCTGAATTAATAACAGCAACCATATCTTTTTTATTTTTTAAGTCATTAAATAAATCTAACTCCCTTTGTAAAGGAATTATTTTTTTTTTATAAAAAAAATTTAATTGAAATAATAAATTATCACGATTAAAAATAACTAACGCTAAACGACAACTCATTGCTTGACGCCCTTTTTGTAATTGAAGAGTTAAGTCTCTTAACGAAATATTTAAATTTTCTTTATTATTTAACCATTCTATATATTTCTTAACATAAATAAGTAATTGTAATTTAGTTTTAGCTGATAAAACAAAAATTAAAGGTGATGTAAAATTTGTGGAATTAATAGAAATATTATTTATTATTTTATTATTTATTTTAATATTATATTCAGATAATACTACATGCGCATTAGTTCCCCCTGAACCAAAACTACTAATACCAGCCATACGCAGTCTATTTTCATATCTTGGTTTTACCCAATCTTGAAAATGATCAATAACATATAAATGACTATCATCTAATTTTATATTATTATTTAAATTATAAAAATTTAATGAAGCAGGAAGTTTTTTATTTTTAAGACATAAAATAACTTTTAATATACTAGTAATTCCAGCAGCAGCTTCTAAATGCCCCAAATTAGTTTTTACTGACCCCAGCCCACATTTTTCATAAAAATTTTTTATATTTTTTTCATATGAAAAAATACTATGAAATGCATTTTTTAATCCCTGTATTTCAATTGGATCACCTAATTTTGTACCAGTTCCATGACACTCAATATATCCCAATGAACGCACATCAATATTTGATGTATTCCAAGCCTTTTGAAGAAGATACGATTGTTGTATTGGATTAGGAGCAGTTAAACCATTTGATTGACCATTATGAGTGCTGGCGGATCCTTTAATAATAGCATATATATTATCATTATCTTTTAATGCAACAGAAAGAGATTTCAACATTAACATTACAGCGCCTTCTCCACGAACATAACCATCAGCATTTTTATCAAAAGTTTTACAAATTCCATCTCTAGATAACATACCGGCTTTATAATAAGCAATAGTATTAAATGGGTGAAGAATTAAATTAATTCCACCAACAAGTGCCTGTGAAGATTCACCATTTTTAATTGATTGAAGTGCCGCATGTACTGCTACTAAAGAACTAGAACAAGCGGTATCTATTAACAAACTAGGTCCAGTAAAATTATAAAAATAAGAAATACGATTAGCTAATACCGCCATAGAATTACCAGTACAATAATGCGCATTAATAGGAATTTTAATATAATCACTTAATAATCGTGTATAATCAGATCCACTGGCTCCTATAAAAACACCTGTATTACTACCTGATAATTCATTAGAATTATAACCAGCATCTTCTATTGTTTTCCAGGAAAGTTCCAATAAAATTCTTTGTTGAGGATCCATTGATTTCGCTTCTATTGGAGAAATTCTAAAAAAAGGTGCATCAAAATACTCTATATCCTTTAAAAATGCTCCAAAATTAATACCTTTATGTTTATTTTTAATATCAATTTCTATGGGCCATATCCAGCGATTTTCATGTAATTCCTCAATAACAGATGAACCTTTTTTTAATATTTTCCAAAATTTACTTAACGTATTAATACCCCCTGGTAAATGACATGCCAATCCAATAATTGCAATATCTTTATTTAAATTATTGAGAGAATTATTATCTATATTTTTAAAATTTTTTCCTAACAAATAAGATTTATTATTTTTTTTAAAAACATCTATATTATTAATTTTATTATAAAAATAAAAAATTATCTTATTAACAGTATTATTATAAAATAAAAAAGTTGAATCAATATTTAATTGATAATGCGAAGATAAATTTTTATTTAAAAATAATAAATCTGATGAATCTAAACCCATATCCATTAATGGCGTATCAATAGAAAAAAATTTTTTAAATTCAAATGACAAACATTCATATACAATTTTTTTTATATAAGTAGAAATTTCCTCTAAATTATATTTATTATTTTTTTTTACTTTTGTTTTATTATTTATATCAATACATTTTCTATTTTTTATATCATAATTAATAAGAACACCATAACCATTATTTTTATAATCAAATGGTCGATAATTAGGTATTAATTTTTTAATAATCGCCCCGTGTGATTCATGAAAATATAAAATTGGATCAATTAACATACCATAAATATTACGTTTCTTAATATATTCTGATAATGATAAATTATCTAATTTATTAAAATTTTTACATAAAGTAATTGCAATTACTAAATTTATTTTAGTCTGTAAACTATAATAAATTAATATAAATTCTAATAATTGATCTCCTAAATTTTGTTGCTGCATATCTGGAAAAATATTAATCGCTAATAATTGAGCTATTGAACCATGAATATTATGTAATGTATCTACCGTTGTTATATTATGATTTTCTAATTCTTTAACAGATTTAATTAATTGAGAATAAATCACCCCAGATATTTTATTATTAATTAATAGTACTAATTGTCCTTTAGGATAATTACAAATACGATTTTTTATTATAATTTCAGGAGTACGTAATAATTTTTTCCAACAAGATTTCTCTAATTTAATTAATTCTGGAATATCTTCCAATAAAGCTGTACGAATACAATATGGCTTATATTTCAAATTAAATAATATGTAATTTTTTATAGATTTTATATCTAATAAATTTTTAGGTGGCTGATGAGTTATAAACAAACCAATTTTAGCTGCTTCTAAAAAACATTTTTCTAAAGAATTTTCGTTTTTTTTAAAAAAATTTTCTAATATTTTATGCATTATTTTTTTAATACTATTAATTATTTTTTATAATTTTTTATCAGATAATTTTTTACTGCTCTTCTTTTGAGGAGTTTTTTTATCAGATAATTTTTTACTGCTCTTCTTTTGAGGAGTTTTTTTATCAGATAATTTTTTACTGCTCTTCCTTTGAGGAGTTTTTTTATCAGATAATTTTTTACTGCTCTTCTTTTGAGGAGTTTTTTTATCAGATAATTTTTTACTGCTCTTCTTTTGAGGAGTTTTTTTATCAGATAATTTTTTACTGCTCTTCTTTTGAGGAGTTTTTTTATTTAAAAACAATAATTTACGTAAATGAGGTAAATTACCTTGTAATATTACAATCTGATTGTAACTAGTATGCATAGCATAATAAAATATAGAAAGTATATTTTGAGTATTTAACTTTTTAATCTCAATATCTTTATAAACTAATTCTTTATTATAATTATCAATATTTATTTTATCGTTATTACACAAAGGAAAATTAATCGATAATATTCGGCCCTTAGGATTAACTTGAGATGCAATAAAACTAGACAAGGATAATTGATTTCTATACTTAGAATACATATTTATCAAAAAATTAGCAGTAGAATAATCACAACACTTATAATTTCCAAATACCCCACTAATAGAAGAAAATAAAACCATAAAATCTAAATTTATTCCTCGGCTCGCTATATCTAAATTAATTGCACCCAAAACTTTAACTAATAAAACTTCTTCAAATTCAATAATACTCTTTTTATAAATTAAATTATTTTTAATAATTCCTGCGCAATGAAGAATACCATTTAATCCATGTTTTTTTTTAAGGTTAATCGATTTTATTAATTCCAAAATAGCTGTTTGATCTGTTACATCTATAGAATAATATTTAATTTCCGCTCCCCTTATTTTTAACGAATTCAATTTTTCTTGTTTTAATGAATCTAATTTAGAACGCCCAATTAAAATTAATGTAACATTATTTGTTTTATTAATTATTTCCTTAGCAAAAATTAATCCTAATTTACCCATCCCCCCGGTAATAAGATAAATTCCATCATCTTTCCAAAAGAACGGAAATATATTTTTTGTTGAAGAAATTTTATCCCAATACAATACATATCTTTTTCCATTTAAATAACGTATATTTTGATCAAAAGGTATCAAAGCATTTTTTTGAATAATTTCTTGAATAAAATTATCTTTATTATTTTGATTCTTAATTTCAATTATTTGTCCAAAAAAATTTAAATTTTCTATATGAGCTGTTTTTAAAATACCAGAAAGAGAATGTAAAAATTTTACAGGAAAAATAATATTTGAACATATTTTTGATTGAAAATTTTGAATTATAATTTGCAGTAATATTCGACCATTTTTATTAATTAAATTCTGTTGAATATATTCAAATATCTTAATAGCACAATCAAAAAAATAATAATCTATTTTTTTTATTATAGAAAATAAGGATAAACAAACGACACCAGGAATCAAAATTATTTCATTTGTAAAAAAAATTACATGCGTATCATAATTTTTTTTGTTAACAATATTATTTTTATTATTTTTATTTAATGGTAAAGAAGATATTAAGGATTCTTTCCACTTAGAAGTAGTTATTAAAATAGAATAATTTTTAACTAAAGAGGATATTTTTATTTTAGTATCATTTTTTTTAGGAATTATTTTAGATTGACATAATGATAAAGATTTTTCTTTTTTATTTTTTTTTTTATTATTTATACTAAATAATTTTATTAATTTAGAATGATATGAAGATATAAAATAATTAGTTAAAGAATTTAATGTATTAAATTCAAAAAATAATGTTTTAGATAAAGTTCCAAATTGTTTTTCTAAAATAACATTCAACTCCATAATTGCCATCGAGTTAATTCCATAGGAATTTATATTTTCATTAATATCCAGCTCGTCTATTGGGTATTTTAATAATGAGGAAAATATTTCTTTAAAATATTCAATAGTTTTATTATAGAGTAATTTATCAATATTTTTATCAGATTTATCTAATATTAATTCAATTGAATTATTAATATTCTTTGAATTTATTTTTTTATTATTAAAATTAATTTTATATTCTTTATCTTCAAAATTAAATCTACTTAATATATATCCTTTAATCTGTATATGAATTACACCACGCTCATTACATAAATTAATATTTAATTTTTTTATACGTTCTTTAGTTAAATGGTTAGAAACATACTCTATATGCACCCACATTAATTTTATACAAATATTAAATATATAAATATCTTCTATAACAAATGATAAAAATAATTCCTTATCATTTTCTTCGGTAAAAATTAAGTTTAATTTATCTAAATATAAACCAATAATACATTGTAATGCTGAACCTATTATAGATGGATGTAATATATATTTCTTTAATGTTACTAACATTAATTCTGGGAGTATTAATTTTGCTAATACTTGTTTTTTAGAGACATATAATTCATAAACATTACGATAAATCGGACCATAAATTAATTTAAATTTCTTAAATAAATTATAACATTGAACTGAACTAAATTTTTGTATATTTAATTTATTTAATATTAAATTAATATCGACGTATGGTAAATTATACTTATTAGAATTAATATAAGATATTACTCCTTGACTATGAATTTGTAATTTTGAGGAATCTAGATTATTTAATGTAGGATAACTAATAATTTTAAACTGAATAGTATTACCAATATTTTTATTTAATTCAATTTCAATATATTTTTCTTCATTAAAAATAAAAGGATCAGACCAAATTATATTATGAAATTTTATTACATCAGAAGATTTATAAAAATTATCTTGCGCAATAACAGCTGCTGCACGAACCATCTCCAAATATACTATATTTGGTAATATTTTTCGTTCATTAATTGAATAATCTGATAAAAAAAATTCTTCCCCTGTTAAAAATGTTCTAAATTTACAGTATTTTAAAGTAGAAATATTTTCATGAACTAATGGATGTAATTTTTTTAATTTTTCCGAAATTCTAGAGTCAAAATCATATATTTTTTGCTTTTTAAATATTTTTTTTATCCAATAAGATTTTTTAGAAAATGGATAACCGGGTATAGAAATTCTTTTCGGTTTCTTGGGGTATAAACATGATTCTCCATAAAGTTTTTCCCAAGAAATTTTCATTCCTAATACCCATATTTCTAATAATTTAGTTAATTTTCCACATTTCATCCATTTTTCTAAAGCCTCTTGAATTTCTTTATCATTTATAAAAATAGAAAAAATACGCTTATTTTCTTTAATTCTTCCTAAATATAATCCCTGAAAATCATTAATTCTATCATCAATAAAAGCTTGAAGTTTTATTAAAAGTTCATCAAATGAAATTGCAGTTAACGCTAATCTATGATCCATTGGATCTCTTCCTACCTGCAAGGTGTATGCTAATTCAAATAAATTAATATCATTCCTAATTTTTTTAAAATGATTATCAAAATTTAAAATTTTTTTCTTTTTATATTTTTTATTAATAATTGCATATAAATTAGGATAATTTAATAATATCGCATTAACAAATGATATAATTGAATGATCATTCAAAAGAATATTAAAAGAAATATCAATATTAAACTTCTTATTTAATTTTTCTAATAACATTATACCATAGATACAATCTAATCCGATTTGACTTAATTGATCATCAAAATTAATTTCTTTTTTGTTTATATTTAAAATATCTGAAATATATTTATGCACTATATTTGATAAAAATTTACATATATTATCATGATCATAAATTTTATTTTCAATAGATATTTCATTATTTATAGTAATAAATTTTATCAAACTAATAGCATATTCTTTTAAAGATTTTATATTTTTTGCAGAAAAAACAATTAAAGCTATAGAGCTCGATTCATATTTAAATACTTCTTTTTTTATAGAATATTCTTCAATAACTAAATGTGCATTAACTCCCCCAAAACCAAAAGAACTAATACCAGCCCGTCTAGGTATTTTTTTTCCATTAATATCACGTAATCTTTTCCATTCACAGTTATTATGTAATAAATAAAATGGACTATTTTTTAATATAATATATGGATTAATTTTCTCACAATGTAAACTTTTAACTAAAGTTTTATATTTCATCTGTAATAATACTTTAATAACACCTGCAATTCCTGCTGCTAATTCCAAATGCCCAATATTAGTTTTAACAGAACCAATTCCACAATATGCATTTTTAATAAATTTTTCAGAATTATTATTAATTTTATTTAAATCTCTAAATGCTGATTTTAAAGCATTCACCTCAATTGGATCGCCAAGCTCTGTTCCAGTTCCATGTGCTTCAATATATGAAATTGATTGAGGATTGATATTGGCACGAATATATGCATTTTTAATAACTTCAATTTGAGCTTTAGGATTTGGAGCAGTTAAAGAGCTGCTACGCCCTCCATGATTTTCTGAACTACCACAAATAACTCCATAAATATGGTCACCATCTTTTTCAGCTACACTCAATTTCTTTAAAAATAACATCCCAACACCTTCCCCGCGTACATAACCATTAGCTTTATTAGAAAATGTTTTACATCTACCGTCCTCACAAAGCATACCAGCTTTACTAAAACTAATTTGTGTTTCTGGGCTAATAATTAAATTAATACCCCCAACAATCGCTTGCTCGCAATCTTCCATTAATATTGCAGATAAAGCACGATGAATAGCAACAAGTGAACTAGAACAAGCTGTTTCTACTGGTTCACTAGGTCCATGTAAGTTAAGAAAATAACTCATTCTATTGGGGCCAATAGAATCAATAACACCGGTCGCACTATAACCATCAATAGTAAAATTACTATTTGCAATTAATTGACCGTATCCACTAGAAGCAGTACCAATAAATAATGCAGTTTTACTACCAGATAAACTACCTGGAGAGTAACCAGCATCTTCTATAGCTTTCCACACATATTGCATAAGTAAACGATGCTGGGGATCCATAAGCTCTGCTTCGCGAGGAGATATATTAAAAAAAGAAGCATCAAAAAAATCAATATTATCAATAAAACCACCCCATTTAATATTTGTTTTATTAGCATCTTTTTTAGGGTCACCATAAATATCTCTCCAATCCCATCGACTTAACGGGATTTCACTAATACAATCTGCACCAGATAATAAATTTTTCCAAAATTCATTAATATCTTGAGACATCGGAAAACAACCACTTATACCTATAATAGCAATTTTATTATCTAATAAACTATGTGATTTATTTTTTAATTTATTATCATTAATAGGTAATAATTTTTCTTTTTTTTCAATAGAATCAGTGGATAAATATAATTCTTTATCTAATTTTACGAATTTCTCTATAAATTTTGGTTTTAAATCAAATTTAAAAATAAACTTATCATAATATTGAACACTTAATAATTCTGAGAGAGCATTAATAGTAGGGTATTCAAAAAATGTTGTTGGAGTTAATTCTAATTGATATTTTCTATTTAATCTATTCGCGAGATCAGTAAAAGTAATTGAATCAAAACCATAATCACTTAATTGAACATCATTTTCAATATCTTTTAGTGAAAATTTCATTAATTTTGAAATATATTTAGATAACATTTTACAAATACAATTTCTCAATTCATTATAATTTATATTATTAGAGTTAATTGCAGATGATGATTCATTTTCTTGAGATGATAATGAATTAATAACTTTTTTATCAATATTTTCTAAATAATTTCGAATACGACTGGAGATACCGTATATTACCATTATTCTTGAAATATTTAATGTTATAACTTTATAGAGGATATCAAGACCATGTATATTTGGCATTTCAACAATCCCACTAGTTTGTAACATTATATTTTTTATAGATTCTTGCATTTTCATGCCACCATTAGACCAAAGTGGCCAATTAATGGAAATAGTACGACCATATCTTTGATTTCGTGAAGTTAATTTATTTCTATAATCTGAAAAAATATCTAAAAAAGAATTAGCGGCAGCGTAATCAGATTGTCCAGCGCTACCCAATGAACCAGAAATAGATGAAAATAATATAAAAAAATCTAAATTTAAAATTTTAGTAGCCTCATCTAAATAAATAGTCCCGTTAACTTTTGGTTCTAATACCTTAATAAATTCAGAACTTGATTTTTTATAAACAAAATTATCCATAAGTAATCCAGCGCAATGTATAATTCCATTAATAAAATTATATTTATGAATAATATTTTTAATAAATTCTTCTACTTCTATCTTTTTAGTAATATCTAAACAATAATATTTAATTTTAATGTTTTTTGTAGATAAATTATTGATATTTTTTCGAATCTTATCATTTAAAAACGATCTACCACATAAAACAACAACTCCTTTATTAATTTTCTGTATAATAAATTCAGTAATTAATAATCCTAGCCCCCCATTTCCTCCAGTTATTAAATATATTCCATTTTCTTTTAATGGAGAAAAAATAGCTTTTGTATAAGAAATAAAATTTAATTCTTTCCAACTAAAAACTTCACGACCAATAGAACTATAACGAATTTTATTTTTATAAACTTTACCGGTACTATTAGAATAAATTATATTAGCTATATATTCAGATGAATATAAATTTAAAGTATCATAATCCCTTAATCCAATTAATTGACTATAAAATTTAGTATTTTCACGGCTTACAGATTGTAATAACCCTGATAAACCATTTAAAAACATACTCTTTTCATTTTCAATAAATATTATCTGTAATAAAATATTCCCTTGTAATTTAGATCTTAAAATCTTTCTAATTTTTCTAAAAATTTGTAAAGAAATAGTGGTATAAATATTCTGAATAGACCCCTGTATACATAAATAAAAATATTTAGAAAATGGTATAATTTTTTTAATATCTTCTTTAATATTTTTTGGAAAATTATTATTAAAATCACATAATATAATAAAATGATGAGACCAAATAGAAAAATTAGAAAGATTTTTTATTTTATTTTTTTTGATATCTATCTTGATATCCTCACGAACCCATATAGGCTTATATACTAAAGTAGTAAAATCTTTTGCAAGATTATTAATTTTTTGTGAACGAGAAGATAATCCTCTCATACAAATACAAACCTTTCCTTGTTTATCGTAAAAATCAATATCTAATTTTTGAATATTACTATTAAATAAACTATTTTCAGAGTAACGTATCCACACCCACATTGAAGTAGATGGCTGTGATAAAAAAAGAAAAGATTCTAACGCAAATGGTAATGAAACTATATTTTTATTATTTATTATGACTTTATTTGTTTTTTTATCAAAATCTATATAACCAAAATAAACCATAAAACCAATACAAGCCTGTAATCCTGAATCAACTAAACCTGGATGAAACATAAATTTTTTAGAATATTTATAATTTTCCTTTATATTTTTTAGTAATTTTAATTTCGCTAATACTTGAGGAGGATTTTTTTTATTTTTTTGGGAAAAATAAATCTTTTCTAAACATTGGTGAGTTGGTCCATAGTTGATACCCATATCATTAAACATTTGATAACAAATATTTCCTAACAAAAAATTAGTATCTAATTGTCTTTTTGTAAAATTTTCTAATAAATTATCAATATTAATGTTATTAATATCATTAATAATAGGTATATTCTTAGTAATTGCAATTCCTTGACTATGAATAATACGTTCCTTCCTTACATTAATATTATTTTTTTCTTGTTCACTATAAATTTGATATGAAATTTGATTATCAATTTCTTGATTCATTTTCATATGTAAAATTTTTGAACAATTTTCATTAATAAAAAATGATTGAGCCCAAACAACATTTTTTAATTGAATAATAAATTGATTAGATATATTTTTAATTTTTATTTCCTTAATTGCCGAACAAACCATTTCTAAATAAATTACACCTGGTAATATTTTTTTCTTCATTATTATATGATCGGCTAGAAAAAATTCTTTTCCAGTTAATTTGGCACTAAAATAATATTTCCCTAAATTCGATATACTATTTTTTGATAAATTATGTGATTTTAAATAATAATCAATATTTCTTTTATTATTTAAATTTTCAATCCAATAACTTTGTTTAGCAAAAACATATGTAGGTAACGAAACACGATATAATTTAGATTTTTTATTAGCATAAAGTTTTGACCAGTTAATAGTTATACCTTTTATCCACAATAATGCAAGTTGTTTATAATTTTTATTATTAAAATAATTATTAATATCATTATCTGATATAAAATTTTCATTTTTAACATAAAAAATATTTTTTTCTTTTTTTATACTACCATAATAACAAGAGATAATATTTATTAATTTTTCTTTATTTTTTATTGAAAAATAAATCTGCTCCAACTTTAAATATAATTGTGAAATAGAATTTACAATTATAGCTAATCTTTCTGACATTGCTTCTCTTCCTACTTGTAATGTATATGCAATATCAACTAAATTTATTTCTTTTTTTTTCTCTAAAATTTTTTTTATAAAATAAAACATTTCAATAATTATATCATTTAATCTATCTATATTTTTTGCAGATAATATAATTAATACATCAGAATCAATTATTTTAAAATTAAATTTTTTTTCTGTATGTTTAGTATATTCCTCAATAACTATATGAGCATTAGAACCGCCCGCGCCAAAAGAACTAACTCCTGCTCGACGAGGTAATTTATGATTATTTAATATCGGAGATTTCCAAAAACAACCTTTTTGTAAAATATAAAATGGTGATTCATCTAATTCAATTATCGGATTAATATCTTCACTATGAAGACTTTTATATAAATAATTATTACGTAAAGATAATACCGTTTTAATCACGCCAGCAATTCCAGCTGAAGTTTCTGTATGACCAATATTTGATTTTATTGAACCTAATCCGCAAAACTTAATATTTGATTTAGAAAGATTATTTATTCTAAATAATTCTTCAAACGCTATTTTTAAACCATTAACTTCAATTGGATCACCTAATTTTGTGCCAGTTCCATGGCACTCAATATATCCTATACTCCTTGGATCACTTTTGGCTTTATTATGCGCTTCAATAATTAATTTTGCTTGTGATTTTGGATTAGGGGCAGTTAAAGAAGTTGACATTCCTCCATGATTTTCTGATGATCCGCAAATAACTGCTAATATATTATCATTATCTTTCTCAGCTAATCTTAAAGATTTTAAAAGTACAACACCAATCCCATCACTGCGTCCATAACCATTAGCATATTTTGAAAAAGTTTTACAACGCCCATCTTTAGAAATCATACCAATTTTATTATACATAATATGCATATCGGGTGAAATAATTAAATTTGCACCACCTGCAATTGACATTTCACATCCTTCATGTTGAATACTTAATATGGCCCGATGTAATGCAACCAAAGAACTAGAACAGGCGGTATCTATAACCTGACTAGGACCATGTATATTAAGATAAAATGATAAACGATTAGGACAAAACATGTGACCTAAACTAGTAAGATGTAACGAATCCATTTTTCTAGATTTATTAACTATATGAGCATAATCTTGTAAATTAACACCAATAAATATACCAATTTTTTTACCAGATAAAGATTTTGGCGCATATCCAGCTGATTCAATTAATTTCCAAACACATTGAATAAATAAACGATGCTGGGGATCCATAAGCTCCGCTTCTCTAGGGGACATACCAAAAAATATAGGATCAAATTTATCAATATCTGGCGCAAATCCACCATACTTTACATTTGTAAAATTTCCTTTTTGTGGGTCTCCAAATATTTTTTTCCAATCCCATCGACTTAACGGAATCTCACTAATGCAATCATTTTCATTACGCAAATTTTTTTCAAGGATTTGTAAATTTGGACTATTAGGAAATATACCCTCCATAGAAATAATAGCAATTGGCTCATAATTTATAGAATCTGATGATGTATTTATAGAATCTGATGATGTATTTATAGAATCTGATGATGCAATAATAAATTTAAATTTATTTATCCAATCCTTTATTTCGGTATTATTTTCCTGTGTTTTTTGTTTTTTTAGTTCTTGATTTACTTTTTCTTCTAATACTTGATTTCTTTTATGATTCTTTAAAAAATATGATTTAATTTTTTCTTTATAACGTTGAAATAAAATATTAATTAATTCTTCTATATTTTTTGCCTCAAAAAATACAGTAGGAGCTATTGGAAAATTTAATATATCAGAAATACATCTTATAATTTCAGTAACAATTATAGAATCTACGCCATAACGAGATATATTTTCTTGCATATTCATGCGTTCTAATGGAATTTTTAATATTTTTGAAACAATATTAGCAATTTTTTTATAAAAATATATATACAATAAATTTTTTTCTTTTTTTTCTATATTTAAAATTAATTTTTCTTTATTTTTAGTAACTAATTTTTTTGTGTTATTTTTTAAATCATTCCCTAAGTCACTTTTTGAAGAATTAATAATTTCATTTTCTAAAAATTTTTTCATTTTTATATTAATGTCCTGAAAATCACTAAAAATCATTATGTGTTCTCCTATTTATTCATCTAACATATCACGATACATTCGAGCGCATTTAATAAACTTCCAAAAATCAACTTCCCATAAATGTCTATACGAATCTATAAAATAATCTTGCCCTAAATCTGGATTATCACTTTTTTTTGCATGAATAAATTTTAAATAACCCTTACTTTTTCTAATAAAAGCTTGAATATAACTACGTATAAATTGCCCCTGTAATCTTAATCCATCACCAAGTCCAGCGGCAGCATTAACAAAACCAAAGAAAAATATATTATCTAAATTTCTTGGGGCAATATGAATAAATAAATCAGGTATCCCTAATTTCCATTCTAACTTTTTTTTACTAATAAAAGGAAAATGACGATTATAACCTGTAGCATATATAATAGTATCTACCTTTACATAAGTACCATCAACAAAATATACAATATTACCATTAAAATTTTTAATGTCACCTTTTGGTAAGATATCTCCATGACCTATATGATAAAGAATTTGTGAATTCATAATTGGATGAGCTGCATCTAAAGGATGATCTGGTTTTTCTAAACCATAATCAACCCCATCAAAACCAGCCAATTTAAAAACTTGTTTAATATAAGCCATAGTTTCTTCCTTAGAAGAAAATTTATTTCCTAATTGCAACATCCATTGGGGAGTTGGTTTTCCATCTATAAATTTAGGATAATAATGATATCCTCTTCTAGTGCTATGATAAACTCTTTCAGAGTGATGAGATGCATCTACCGCAATATCACAACCAGAATTCCCCGCACCAACAACTAATACTCTTTTATTTCTAATTTGATCTGGAGATTTATAATCCATAGAATGTAAAATTTCTCCACTAAAATAACCTGAATAATTTGGATAACGAGCAATCCGTTGCGCACCATTACAAACAGCAATAAAATCATATTTCTTTTTCTTGCCATTTGAAAGTTCTACTTGCCAAATATCCTCATATTGCTCCAAATTAATTACCTCAGTATTAAAAATAGAATGATTATAAACATCAAATTTTTTTGCATAAGATCGTAAATAATTAAGCATCATACTATGATTTGGATAAACGGGGTAATCGTCTGGCATCGGGTAATCTGGAACTTGTGTATTAAATTTTGGTGAAATAAGATGTAATGATGGATATACTCGACCACAAGAAGCTTGATTATTCCATACTCCACCTAAATCTGATTCCATTTCATATAAATCATAATCAATATTACCTTCACTTAATTCACGCCCAAGACCAATACCTAATGGCCCGCCTCCAATAATACATAACTTAACATTTTTATTTTTATCTTTCATAATTTTATATTTTATCAAAAATAGAATTTATACTAAGAACTAATATTTAAAAATAAAAATTTATACATAATATACTTCAATTCTTTATTTTTACTATAAGCTCGTTAAAAATTTAAAAATTTTATTAAATTAAATTTTTATCTTTTTTTTGCTGTAACAATAATATAACCAAGATTTTTACTCATATATTTAAATAAATAAATCCAATTATCTATGGATTTTTCTGGATTAGGTATAAATTTATAAATTTTTTCTTTGTATGTTGAAATAGCTTCAGTTAATTTTAAAACTAATAAGGGCATTACATTAGAAGTAATATCATCAATTTTTATTAACTCAAATCCAGATTTATGAAGTAAATCTGGGTAATTTTCTACTGAAATAAAATGAGAATGAATATTCTTTCGAACATATTCTTTAAATTTATCATCATTTTTACTAACCGATAATAAAGGTAAATCAGTTAAGGTTAAAATAGATCCAGATTTTAATACTCTTCTCGCCTCATTTAATGCGGCGCTATGATTCATATGAAAAATTGACTCAAAAAACCATCCTCCATCAAAACTGTCATTATCAAATGGTAAAGCTAATGCATCACCATGCAAAAAATTAACCTTATTTAATAATTTCTCTGATTTTGCAATTTTCATTGCGCTTTCTTGTTGAAACTTACTAATAGTAATGCCATCAACACGACATCCCTTAGTTTTAGCTAAGCGAATTCCAGATAATCCAAACCCACAACCAATATCAATAAAACGTTGTCCTTTAGTAATACAAGTTTTATCAATCATTATTCTTGAAAGTCTATCTGATCCTTGAGCAAAATTATCTGTAGAATTACTCTCATCCCAATAACCCCAATGCATATGTCCACCAAATAAAACTGATCCTATTTGCCCTTCCGGGGAATCATAAAGTGTAGCTACTGTTTTTTCTTCTTGAATATCTTTATTTTCTTTATTTTCTTGAGTATCTTTTGTTATTTTAGTCATTTTTAATATCCTTAAAAAATTAGCATTTCTTTAAAAAAATTATTTTTTTCAATCAATAAATAAATTTTTATTGATTGACAAAAAATACCATCTTAAAAATCTTAAAAATACCGCTTAAAAGTAATTTATATTATAAGATATAATTTATTAATAATATAACTTAACTTAATTTTTTTATAGGAAATTAAAAATTAAAATTATAAAAATTATTTACAATTTTAAATTTTAATAATTAATTCCTATTAATTAATTCCTATTAATAATTAATGATTAGGAAAAAAAACTTGAAACTTTTTATTAAGATATTCAGAACATGCCTGCATTAAATCTTCTGAAATTTTATTAACATAACGATTACGCCAATTCTCTAAAGAAGTTTTTTTAATCCATTGATTATAAGCACCCATAGCCGGACCAGTATGAATCTGATAATTTATTTTATCATCTTCACCTTTAAGAGCAATGCGCATAGTATAAATAAAATACCAACGAAAAATTAATGCCATTTTTACTTTAGGAAATTTTTCTGCTTTTTCAATTTCTTCTGGTAATTCTTTTAAATAATATGATTTTGTTTCTTGATACACCTCATCAAAACTTCTTTTAAAATAACGATCCTGTATTTCTTTTTGTATTATTAATGGAATTTTATCAAGAGAAGAATAAGTACGCCAAATATCATATAGTTTATTAGCCCTCATTGGAAATAAAACTCCACGTTTTAATACTTGTATTTTTGATCCCAATTCAAACATATCCCCAGCGGGGGCGTATGCCGTATCTTGTATATTAATATCCTGAAGCATATCTTTAACAATATTACTAGTCCCAGCCTCAACTGTACATTGATTAATAGAACCAGTAACAATAAAATCTGCTCCCAATAAAAAAGCACAAGCTGCAGATTCTGGTGTACCAATCCCACCTCCACTACCAATTCTTACGAAATTATAAAAATTATATTTTTCTTGTATTTTATCACGTAAACGTATAATAGTAGGCAATAAAACTGATGTTACACCCATATCAGTATGACCAGCAGAATCAGCTTCAACACATATATCAGAAGCTAATGGTATTTTTTGTGATAAATCAGCTTCTTTTTGAGAGATATGAGCATTTGATAATAACTTATTTACTATCTCCAACGGAGCTGGATTTAAAAATAATAACGCTATTTCTGGTCTTGAAATTTTTGCTATAATACGATTATTTGATATAATTTTATTATTATCAACATTTAAACCTTTCAAACGAAATTTAACTAAAGATGGTGTAATTTGAACAAAAGCAGATGCTTCTATGTTATGCACATCATAGCTTAATAAAAGATTAACTAAATCCATTTCATATTTTAAATTAGATAAATTAGCTAATACATTTATTCCATAAGATTCATTATTCGTTAATATAGACTTAATCTTTTTTAAAGCATCTTCAATTTCTAATAATGACATACCCCCTGTGCCATAAAAGGATAAATAACCAAATTTACTCATACTAGTAACAAGTTTTACCGAAGAAATTCCTTTTGCCATTGCGCCAGCTACATAACTAAAACGTACATTATAATCTTTTTTAAATTGTACGGAACCTAAATTTTCTGGAGTTATAATCATAAAATTAATATTATTTAAATATAAAAATAAAAACTTTGAAACCAATATATCTACTTATTAGTATTAATGTGATATTATATTACTAATTTATTTTTAAAAAAGATTTAAAAAAATTATTTAAAAATATAAAAATATAATATTTAATTAAAAAATTTCACTAAAATTCTAAAACCTAAATACAATGACACTTATGCGTTATCATTATATTCCAAAAATTAATATAATATTTCATATATTATTTTTTCTTTTTTTTTTTATAATAATTTTTCCTGGAAAAATTACTTATAGTAAAGAAATAAAAATTGGAACATCAATACCATTAACTGGACAATTTTCTGATATTGGTAAATACTATCATGATGCCTATCAATTAACTGTTGATAAAATTAATGCCAATGGAGGCGTAAAAATTAATAATTCATTTAAAAAATTATCCCTTAAATTATACGATAATCAATCGGATATCGGTATTAATAGGAATCAATATACCAAACTCATCACAAAAGACAAGGTTAATTTTTTATTAGGACCTTTTTTAAATAATTTTATACTAAATAATTCCTTGATTTCCGAAAAATATAAAACTCTTATGATGCAAAGTTGCGGAGTTTCAGATCAAATTTTATCAAAAAATTTTAAATATATTTTTGGTTTATTAATACCAGCTAAAAATTATTTTGAAAATACTATAAAAATTTTAAAAAAAATGAAAATAAAAAATAAAAACATTGTATTTCTTTATGCAAATGATGCATTTAATACTGCTATTGCAAATGGGGCATCTTTAATACTTAAAAAAGCTCATTTAAATAAAATTATAAATAAAACTTATTCATTAAATACTATTGATTTTACTTCATTAATATCACAAATAAAAAACATAAATACAAAAATAATACTTTTTGCTGGATACGAGGAAAACATTATTAATTTTATACGACAAATTAAAATTTTTAAAATAAAATCTACATTTTTTTCATTTACCTCTGATTTATTAAATAAAAATATTAAAAATTTACTAAAAAATGAAGATAATTATACTTATGGTATAACTCCTTGGTTACCTAATTTTAATTTAAAAGATCGTTGGTTTAATAATGCTCAAAATTTTTCAAATGAATATAAAAAGAAATTTGGATATTATCCTGATTATCATTCAGTTTTTGCTGTAATTGATATTGAATCGTTAGTATATGCAATAGAAAAAGCAAATGATATTAATCAATTAAAAGTAAAAAAACAACTAAAAAAAATAAATTTTAATAATGTATATGGTAAAATTACTTTTAATCAAAATAATAAAATGATAATATCACAAAAAGTTATTAAAATTCAAAATAATAAATTAATTCCAGTTCATGCTAAATTAAATTAATTTTTATAATATTAAAGTTTTATTTTAAAAATTTTTAAAATCTAAAAAAATAATGAATTTATTCATACAAATTTTTATTAATGGTATCTTACAAGGGGGATTTTATATTATAATAGCACTAGGATTAACCCTAACTTGGGGAATACTTAATATTCCTAATCTTACCCATGGGACATTTATTATATTAGGCGGTTATATAACATGGTATTTATATAATAAATTTCATATTGATCCATTATTAAATTTACCAATTGTAGTATCAGTAATGTTTATATTAGGTTATGTGCTACAACGTGGATTAATTAATTTAGTTATAAAAGCTCCAAAATTCAATACCCTTTTACTTACTTTTGGATTAAATATTCTGATAACAAACATAATACAATTAATATTTTCAACAAAATCTCATATTATTAATCCAATTTATGCAAATAAAAGCATAATATTTGGACATTTTTTATTTCCTGAAATTAAATTGATAGCATTTTTTATGGGAATTTTTTTAGCAATAGGTATGTGGTTTTTTTTATTACATACTAAATTAGGATGTTCAATTCGAGCAACCCCTCAAAACCTAATAATTGCACGTTTTTGTGGAATAAATCCAAGACATTTATATGCAATAACCTTTGCTATTAGTACCGGTATTTCTGGAATTGCTGGAGCATTTTATGGAATGATATTTCAAATTAACCCATATATTGGCCCTATGCTTACAACCAAATCATTTATAATTTCTAGTATTGGAGGATTAAATAATCCGATTAATATAATTTTTGGAGCAATATTATTAGGTATTGTAGAATCTTTAACTACATTATACATTGGACCAACTTTTACTGATTTGTTTAGTTTTGGTATTTTAGTTTTAATACTTTCTTTTCGTCCAAATGGATTAATGGGAAAAGCTACATGAAAAATTTAAAATTATTTCAATACTCTATTTATATATTAATATTAATATTATTATTTTTTTTACCTTCATACGCTCCGGATGTATTAATGCAATTTAGTATTAATGTATTATTATTATCTGTACTAGCGCAAAGCTGGAATCTTATTGGAGGTTACACTAATTATGTTTCTTTTGGTAATTCAGTATTTTATGGACTTGGTAATTATTGTACGGCAATAGCAATAAAAAAATGTAATTTTTCTTTTGGTATTAGTTTAATATTTAGCATATTATTAGTCATATTTTTTGCAATATTAATCGGAGGATTTATTTTTCGCTTAAAAGGACATTACTTTGCAGTTACAACTTTAGCACTTTCTCAAGTAACAATGTCAATTGTATCTAATATAAAATTAACTGGAAAAAATATTGGATTAATAATTCCCGTATTTAATAATGATACTTTTTTTTATGAAATATCTTTATTATTATTAATTATTATAACATTAAATATTTATTTATTAACTAAAAGTAAATTTATATTAGGATTAATGGCAATTCGTGAAAACGAAGAAAATGCAGTAGCATTAGGTATTAATACTACTTTTTATAAAATATTAATGCTAATATTTTCAGGTACATTTACCGCATTAGCGGGAAGTATTTATGCCTATTGGGTTTCTTTTGTTAACCCAAGTGCTTTCGACACAAGTCTTAATGTAAGAATGATTCTTATAACAGTTTTAGGTGGTTTAGGAACAACAATTGGTCCAATTATAGGTACATTTTTATTTTTATTTTTATCGGAAATTATGGTTAATAATCTAACCGGTATTGCTAATATATTTTTAGGGTTTACAATTATAATTTTAATAATAATTATACCTAATGGTTTTATAGAAATTTTAATTAATCCTCATAAAATTAATAAAAATTATTTCATTAAAAACATTCAAAAAAATAAATTATGACATCTATTTTAAAAGTCTTTAATATTACTAAATACTGTAACAATTTTTTAATAATTAATAATATAAATTTTTCATTAAAAAAAGGTGAAATATTAGGAGTAACTGGAAATAATGAATCCGGTAAAACAATACTTACACGCATAATTAGTGGTTTTTTAAGACAAGATAAAGGAAATATTTTTTTACAAAAAAAATTAATTAATTCTTTTTTACCTTTTAAACGAGTTCGCATAGGTATTATTCATATATTTCAAAATACAAATTTATTTACCAATTTATCTGTTTTAGATAATGTAACAATTAGTATATTATTTGGATCAAATCATAATATGAACCTCATTTATTCACGTGAAAAAGCATTTGAATATTTAAAATTTGTAGGTCTTCAAAAATTTTCTAATTCCAGTATTAATAAATTAACTCAATTTAATAAAAAAAAATTAAAATTAGCGAAAGCTTTTGGAGTAGAACCAAAAATAATTTTATTAGATGAAATAATGTCTGGTTTAAATAAAATTGAAATTTTAAAATTAGCTAAAATAATTGAAAAAATTCGTAATTTAGATATTAGTATTTTATTTGTTGATAAAAATTTTAATGCTATTAAAATTTTAGTAGATCGCTTATTAGTTTTATATCGCGGTAAGAAAATAGCAGATGATTTTCCAAAAACAATATTATCTGATAAAATTTTACTAAATAAAATGATTTAGAAAAATTATGAAAGATAAAAATAAAAAATATCCAATTTTAGAAATTAAAAATTTATATTTAAAATATAACAATAAATTAATTTTAAATAAAATTAATTTAAAAATTTTTTACGGAGAAATAGTAACTTTAATTGGAGAAAAAAATTCCGGAAAAACTACCTTGGCTCATGCATTATATAATATGTTACCATATACTGGTAATATTACTTTTAATAAAAATAAAATATATAAATTAACATATGATAAAATTTTTAAATTGGGATTAGCATATGTTATGCAAAAAAATAAATTATTTAACCAAATAACAGTGGAAGAAAACTTACTAATAGGGGCTTATTTAAGAACTGATAAACTTTTAATTATAAAAGATTTAAATAAAATATATTCAATATTTCCTCAATTATTTGAAAGGCGCATGCAATTAGCTATCAATTTATCCAATGGAGAAAAAAAAATATGCTCAATAGCACGCGCATTAATGGCTTCACCAAAATTTATAATTATTGATGAAATTAGTTTAGGAATTACAAGTAAAATAATAAAAAAAATAATAAAAATATTAGTACAAATACAAAAATTTGGTACAACTATTTTTTTAATAGAAAAAAATGCACAATTAATTATACCTATTTCTAATCATATTTACATTATAAAAAATGGAAACATTATAAATCAAAAAATAACTAAAAATTATAAATATAAATAATTTATAAAAATAAAATAATCCTATAAATTTATTAACTGGAAAAAAAATGACAAAAAATGATATTTTTAATATTATTAAAAAAAATATTTTAGACACTTTACCTAAAATATCACCAAATATAATTTCATATAAAAAGAAATTAATTGATTTAGGCGCAAATTCTGTAGATAGAATTGAAATTATTATCATGTCCATGAAAGATTTAAACATAAAAATTCCATTACTTAATTTTTCTAAAGTATCTACAATTGAAGATTTAATAAATGTATTAATATCTTATGTTTTATAAATTTTATAAAATATTAAAATTATAAAATTAAATTAATTAAACCATTTATAACGCCTATAAAATCCCTTAATTTCCACTAAAAATATTCTTTTTTTATTATTTTTTTTTAATGATTTTTTTATAAATTTCCATACATTTGGTAAAATATTAACATCTAAAACCACATCCCTGGTACCAAATTTAACAGCATTTTTATCTTTTATTAATACCTCATATTCCTCTATATTTAATTGATAACGAGAATCTAAATATTTTTTAATTTTTAATAACTTAATTTTTTCTTGACTAATAGATGTTGCAACACCACTATAAAATTCCGAACTACAACCAGATCCATATGAAAATAATCCAATTCTTTTAGGAAAGTTAAAATCTCCATTTTCAATAATACTAATTAAAGAAACCATAATAGTCCCCCCCATAATATTACCAACTTTTTGACAAAATATTAAACCTAACTTTACACGTTTCTGAAAATCTTTTTCAATATCAATTTTATTAATATTAGAACTATGTTGACGCATCATATAACGATGAGCACCATTAACCATACCTCCGAACGGGGTATGAAAACTTAAATAATCAAAAGAAGTTTTATAATTAATATTAGGTACACGTTTTTTATACTCTTGAAAACTTTGAGTACAACAATCTAAATATGATAACAAAGATAGATCTGCATTTCCAGCTTCACTATCTGGTATTGGACGACATGTATCCATTACTTCAAAACTATAATACCCATTAGAACCAATATCAAATTGAAATATTTCAGGTTTATCACTGATTAGCATAGCTACAGCTCCTGCTCCTCCACTTGGCTCAAAAAAAGCCCACTCCATTGTTAATTCATTTTTATCCTCTGTAACTAAAAAACGAGAAATATCGGTAGCAATAACCAATGCTTTAGCACCCGGAGATACTTTAGACAAAATAAAATTAATTGCCATTTGTAAACCAGCTGTACAAGAATAACAAGCTTGTTTTAATTCAAATAAACGACAATTACGATTTAAGCCTAAATAATAATGAATATATGTGCTCATTGATTTTCCAAAATCAATTCCTGATTCCGAGCACGTAATAATTAATTCAATACGATTTTTATCAATATTAGATAAATTATCAATTAATGGTGCCGCGGCATTAATAGCAAAACTAACTGGATCTTCATACGGTAAAGCAACAGATTTTTGTTGCATAAGTAGATTTTCAAAACGCAAAGTATCTAGTTTTCTATATTCAGCTAATTCCATAACATCAATAAATACACTTCCTCCATACAAATTAATTGCCTCAATTCCAACTTTTATCATATTTATTCTCTCATATAATTTTTATAATGGTATTTTATTGTTGCTTGAAATTTGACTAAAATCAACAGATTCCTCATAAAATTGAATTTTATTTTCTAAAAAATTTAATAAAAAATTATTAAAAGGTTTTCCATGTAATTTATTTTTTAACTTTATTTTAACATCATATATTGGGAGCATGCGAATAACATAAATTTCTCTTGCTTGTTGTGTATTTTTCCAATATTCTGCAAAATGAAAATTTTTATTGTTAAATAATAAAACTTTACCTTTTGTTTCAATAGTTTCAATAAAATCATTAATATATTGTGTTTTAACTAAAGAAATCATATTTTTATATATACTCATTAACTCTTGATGCATTTTACTTTTAATAAACGCATTAATTTGAGAATAACTAATTAAATTAGGATTAATATAATTATTTTTATCTAAATAGAGTAAATTTTTTGAAAAATATTTATATAATAATTTTAATAATATATTTCCAGGAATTTTTAGTATTTTTTCTGGTAAAACTTTAAGTCTTCCCCCATTAATATAATTTAAATCAATCAAAGGAATATATATACTTAAATCATTCTCAGTTTCATAGAAATGATGAAAATTCGGTAAATCACTATGTATTCCAGCTGCTGAAGATAAATGATTACTATGTAAATACATATCATATGAAACAAGCATATAATGAGTTTTAAAAAAACGAAAAAAACCTTTTTCCAATAATTCTTTTAATATTTTTTTAATAAAAATTTGCTCGCAATAAACAGCTTTATTATAAGATTTATTATAAAAATTTTTAACCAATATTTTTCCAAATTTTGGAAATACTTTTAAAAAAAAATTTAAAAATTTTTTTTGCATCATATATCCCAAATGCTCATTATAAGCAAAAAATTTTGGAAAATCATTATGACCTATTTTTTTACTTAAATAATATTCTCGAATCTCATTAACTAAATTGTCACTTAAAGAAATATTAGTTTCAATAAAGCCATTAGTATAATATTCCATAAAATATTTTTCTTTAAGAATTTTAAACACTATAAAACCCCTTGTAGTTAAATTATTTTTAATGAATATTTATTTTTTAATAAATTTCCTAAAGATTACTAATTATTTTAAAAAATACTTATTCCCATGGAAAATAACCAGTATTTATATAATAAGAAATTTTTTCTAAATTTTTAGAATTAGAAAATAATTTATGATTAGTAGAAACTGCATTATCTTTTGAATGTAATAAAATATTATTTAATTTATTTATATATTTTTTATAATTTTTAATACTATTTTTTGATAAATATTTAAGACGTAAAAGATGTTTATGTAATAATAAATCATTATTATTTGAAACGGCATCAACTAAATTCCATTCTAATGCTTGTTTTGCTGTAATTGGTTTAGTCATTAAAGTCATATAATTTGATCTTTGAAAACCTATACGTCTAATTAAAAATGGCAAAACACAAGCTGGAAATAAATTAAATAATAATTCAGACAAGCTAAATTGAGCATTAGGATTAGCCAAAACTATATCGCAAGCCGCAATAAAGCCAATTCCTCCAGCATTTACTTTACCGCTACATACATTAGATAGACTAATAAAAGGTCCACATGATAACATATACCATAATTCATATAATTTTTTTGATTCTATTGGATGATTTTTTTTTATTATTTCATCAAAATCAGCCCCCAAACAAAATACTTTTGGTAATCCTTCTAAAACAACAATATGAAAAGGATTAGAGTAGTCATTTTTTTTTAAAATATGAAGACATTCATCAATCATGTCATGATTAATCATATTATTATTTTTTTTATTACAAAATCGTATAAAACAAATAGATTTCTTTATATTTACTTCAATAGTTTTGTAATTCATATTCAATATTTGTATAATTTTTTATATAAAAAATTAAATTATCTAATACAAATTTTAATAAAAATATACTCTATTTTTAAATAGAATTTGATAATAAATTAATTATAAATTTTAGCCGTTGTTATTAAATAGTTATAACTTACCCCGGCAAAAATATCAACATTTGGTTTTTTATTTTTAATAATAAACTTAATTTTTTTATTTTCATAAAAAATTTTAATATCTTTCATATCTATAAAACTATTTATCTCACTAGACATGGCTTTAATAATAGATTCTTTAATACTAAATAATATTGCTAATGAATCAAAATTCAAACTAAATTCATTCATTATATCTATTTCATCTTTATCAATCACAAACATTGATTCTAAATCTTTTAATCTATTACTATATTTTGGAAAATAAATAATATCAATACCAATATTTGTTAAAGAAGGTATTTTTTTCATTATTACTACGGCGCATAATTTATTGTCATGACTAATGCTGCCATTTATTTTATCTGGCCATATTGGATTTCTTAAATATCCAGTTAATATTTCTGTTTCTGGAAATCCAAGATATTTTAACCCCCTTCTAGACAACCAACGTCCTGTTGAAAATTCTTTTTTTCTTTTAGAAACTGCATTAATTATTAATTTCTTTTCTTTTGGTAGTATTGGATAATTATTAATTTTTGCTGTTTCTATAAATGTTTTTTTAGGAAACCATTTATATAAAATATTAGTAACATTAGTGATAATTTTATCTTCTTTAGTATTCAATTTATACTTAATATTTAATTAATAATATTTATTTAATTAATAATATTTAATAATATTCATAATATTTTTTAACATTTTTTCTTCTAAAAATTATTTTATTTAAAATTTTACATAAATATAAATTTTATATAAATTGACACATATAATAGTAAATTATATCCTCAACTAAATAATATAAAAAAATAACTATCTTTTCACTTTTATAATATAATATTTCAAATAAATTTTTTTATATAATATTGAAAAAAATATTTTATACTTATTAAAAATAATTTTCTTAAAATAAAATAGGTAAATAAAAAATGAAAACATATCTTTTTCCTGGGCAAGGCTCCCAATATGTCGGTATGGGACAACTTTTATTTGATAAATTTCCTGATATTATAGAAAGATCAAATAATATCCTTGGATACTCTATTAAAGAGTTATGTTTAAAAAATTCACAAAATCAATTAAATAAAACAGAATATACTCAACCCGCACTTTATATAGTTAATGCATTATCTTATAGAGATCATATCAAAAATACCGGTGAATATTCAGATTTTTTAGTAGGACATAGTTTAGGAGAGTATAATGCACTAGAAAGTGCTGGTGTATTTTCTTTCGAAGATGGATTACGTCTAGTTCAAAAAAGAAGTGAATTAATGAGTCAAGTTTCAGAAGGTGCTATGGCAGCTATAATTGGAATTAATGCCAATGAAATTTCGAATATTCTAAAAAAAAATAATTTAAATACAATCGATATTGCTAATTATAATACATTAAATCAAACTATTATTTCAGGACCAAAAAATGATATTAATAATGCACAAATTTTTTTTGAAAAAAATAATGCAATATATATACCATTAAATGTTAGCGGACCATTTCATTCACGATATATGAAACCTATATATAAAAAATTTAATAATTTTTTATTAGATTTTGTTTTTCATTCTCCAAATATCCCAGTTATTTCTAATTTTGACGCACTACCTTATTCTACAGAAAAAATTACACAAAATCTATCCAATCAGTTAATAAATCCAGTAAAATGGTTTGATAGTATATATTATCTACTAAATAAAAATAAAAATAAAATGGAATTTATAGAAATTGGTCCTGGAAAGGTATTAACTAAATTCATAGAAAATATTCAAAATGAATACAATAAAAATTGTATTATTAAAAATAATATTTCAGAACAATCACAAGAAAAAAAAATTGAAGAATGGAATAATAAATATCCAATTAAAACAAAAGTTAAAGTAAAAGGTTATAAAGATATATTAATTACTAAAACTAAAGCTATGATTCTTTTTGAAAATAAAGCGGTTATTTATATTGAAGGCTATAATGGTTATTTTCTCCTAGATGAAGTTAAACCAATACAATAAAATTATTATTTTCATATCTTATTTTATTCATTTCATGTAAGAAAAATAATAGTAAATTTCATAAAATTAAATTTCAATAATTAACATTTTAAAAATAAAATCTTTTAAAATTTAATTTAAATGCAGAACAAATATTTTTTATAAATTAATTTAACCATAAAATGAATCAATTATAATTCTATAAAAAATTTTAAATTATTTAATAAATTATAAAATCCATTCTTTTTAAGATAATTTTAAAAATTATCAATTTAAATATAATTTTTTTAAAATTTTTAAATACAAAATTCCAATTAACAATATCTAGAAAATTTTCTATATTTATATTTAAAAAAATTTATATAAAGATTAAATATTAATTTATAAACTACAAAACAATAATTAAAATCATAAATAAAAAAAATAACAAAGAAAAAATAAAATTAAACTGCTATAGGCGCATAAATAGATTCCTGTGGATTATAAGAATGAATTCGAAAATCTTCAAAATTATAATTCAATGATGATTTTGGTTTACATAAAATAGTTAAATTAGGTAATGATCCTGGTACTCGTAATAACTGTTTACAAGCTTGCTTCAGATGATTTAAATATAAATGACAATCACCTCCAGTCCATATAAAATCACCAACCTTTAATCCTGTTTCATGTGCTATTATATGAATTAATAACGAATATGAAGCAATATTAAATGGTAATCCTAAAAAAATATCTGCACTACGTTGATATAGTTGGCAAGATAATTTATTATTCGCCACGTAAAATTGAAATAATATATGACAAGGAGGTAATTTCATTTTATATATATCAGAAACATTCCAAGCTGAAACAATAATTCTACGAGAATTAGGATCGGTTTTAATTTGTTTTATAACTTCTGAAAGTTGATCAATATATTTTCCTTTTGAAGTTGGCCAAGATCTCCATTGATAACCATAAATAGGTCCTAAATTACCATTTTCATCGGCCCATTTATCCCATATTTTTATATTATTTTTTTTTAAAAAATTAATATTAGTAGATCCAGATAAAAACCAAATTAATTCGTATATAATAGATTTAACATGAAGTTTTTTTGTCGTTAACAATGGAAAACCTTTTTGTAAATTAAATCGCATTTGATAACCAAAAATTGATAACGTTCCTACACCAGTTCGATCTATTTTTTTAATTCCAGAATTATACACATGACGCATAAAATTGAGATATTGATACATTTTAAGAAATATTAATTAAAAATAAAAATTTAATTTTACTTATATAGTATTTATATAGTATATATTATACCATCTAGCATTGTTCGAATAATTTATTAACTAAATATTAAAAAGAAAATTTAATATATCCCCATCTTTAACAAGATACTCCTTTCCTTCTGATCGAATTTTTCCAGCATTTTTACAACCTTGTTCTCCTTTATAAAATAAAAAATCTTTATAAGAAATAGTTAATGCTCTAATAAAACCACGCTTTATATCAGTATGAATAATTCCGGAGGCTTGTTCTGCCGTCGCACCAACCGGTATAGTCCATGCTCGCACTTCTTTTTTTCCAACTGTAAAATAAGTCTGCAAACCAAGTAAAGAAAAACTAGTGCGAATTAAATCATTTAATTTTGTTTCTTTTAAACCTAAATAATTTAAAAAAAATTTCTTATCTATATTATTAAAGCCAGAAATTTCTTCCTCTAATTTTGCGCAAATAATAATTATTGGTATATCTTGATTATGAGCGTATATCTTTAATTGATCTAATAAAAAATTATTTTTAAAACCATTTTCCTTTACATTTGCAACAAATATAATTGGTTTAATAGTAAGTAAATTTAAGAACTTAATTAACATTAATTCTTCATTATTAAGTGACATTAATCGAATTGGTATAGATTTATTTAAATTAAAAATAATTCGCTCTAATAATTTAAGTAATCTAATTGAATGTTCATTTTTTAAAAAAACTTTTTTATTTCCTTTATTAAGATATCTCTCAAGTACATCTAAATCAGATAAAATTAATTCTGTTTGAATTACTTCAGCGTCATTAATTGGATTAATTTTTCCGGATACATGAGTGATTTTATTATCCTTAAAACACCGAATTACATTAATAATAATATTTGTTTTTCGAATATGTGCTAAAAATTTATTTCCCAAACCTTCTCCTTTTGATGCCCCGGAAACTAAACCCGCAATATCAACTAATTCAATTACAGCTGGAAGAATTTTTTTTGATTTAACAATATCATTTAAATATTTTAATCTTTTATCCGGAACTTTTATAATACCAACATTAGGCTCAATAGTGCAAAATGGATAATTTTCAGCAGAAATCTTTAATTTTGTTAACGCATTAAAAAGAGTAGATTTTCCAACATTTGGTAACCCAATTAAACCGCATTTTAGATTCATTATTTAAAATCACTTATAAAAATTTAACTTTAATTATTTATGATATATAATTATTTTATAATTTACAAAAAATATTATTGATATATTTTTTATAAAATTTATAATATTTTTATGTCCTCTATTTTTATAAAAATTTTTTTTAAAAAATTATGTATATAAAATCAGAATTTATAAAAAATTATATTTCTTCTTCTTTAAATTGTCTGTATATTGATGTTCAAAGTAAAAATAAACATTTTAAAATTACAGTAGTATCTTCTATATTTTTAAATAAAAATTATGTTGAACGTCATAAAATAATTTATTCATTATTAAATAAATATATTACAGAAAATAAAATACATGCATTATCTATTAAAACATTTACGCCAGAAGAATTTAAAAATTAATATTAAAATTAATTATTTTTTAAAGAATATTTTTTTCAAATGATATACATCATATTCTATGATAGCTAAAATTATTGATGGAAAAAAAATAGCTAAAAATTATTTTTTAAATATTACACAACGTGTACATAAATTAATTTCGATTGGTAAAAGACCTGGATTAGCAATGATTTTAGTTGGAAAAAATTTGTCCAGTAAAATTTATATAAAAAATAAAATAAATGCCTGTAAAAAAACAGGTATATATTCTATTTGTAAAAAATATGATTCCAATATTAGTGAATCAGAATTAATACATAATATTAATATTTTAAATGAAAATACAATAATTCATGGAATACTGGTACAATTACCGTTACCAAAACACATTAATACAATTAAAGTAATTGAGTCAATTTCTAGCAATAAAGATGTTGATGGTTATTCAATAATTAATTCCGGGAAATTAATGTCTGGTTTACCTGGATTTCGTCCATGCACGTCTTATGGTTGTATGAAAATGATTAAAAGTACAGGTATCAATATAAATGGTAAACATGCAGTAATTATTGGACGTAGTAATATTGTAGGAAAACCGATGGCATTATTATTATTAAAAGCTAATGCAACTGTTACAATTTGCCATAGCAAAACCAAAAATATTAAAAATTATACAAAACAAGCAGATATTATAATAACAGCCACCGGAAAACCAAACATTATTACCGGAAATATGATTAAAATAGGAGCAATAGTCATTGACGTGGGTATAAATAGAGATATTGATAATAAAATACATGGAGATGTTGATTTTTCTAGTACTTTACCAATCGCAGGATTTATTTCTCCTGTACCTGGTGGAGTTGGTCCTATGACAATTGCCATGCTTCTTATTAATACAGTGGAATCCGCTGAAAAATCTTAAAAATTACACTTAATATAACTTAAATCATCTAATATGACTAATATTTATTTTCATAGTAATATCAGTAATAAACTAATTTATACATGTAAATTAATACAAGAATTAATAAAAAAAAATAACATTATTTTATTAAATAAAAACTTTAAACAACAAAAAGAATTTGATATAGCATTATGGAATTTTTCAATAACAGATTTTTTACCTCACGTAAACATTAAAAACATATACGCAAATATCACTCCAATTGTTTTAATTACGGAAATGGATATAAAAAATAACAATATATTTCCACACTATGATACGCTTATTAATGCATCTAACGTAATACCAAAAAATTTTACCAATTTCAAAAAAATATTTGAAATTATATCCACTAATGAAATTGATAAAATTTTTGGTCGTAATCGTTATCGTTTTTATAAAAATAATGGATATTTTTTAAACCACTTTAAAAATAATATAAATTAAATTCTTTAATTAAAAGTATCACAAAAAACAAATGCTAATAGCAATAAACAAAAAAAAGATAGAAGATATTCTGTTTTGTATTTTAATATTTCTTGATTTTTGAAAAAACGGTCTCAAATAACTAGATGCAATAGCAAACAATAGCATAACACTTGCATCTATCATAGTCATTGTTAATGACATAATAATTATTTGTGGACCCATAGGATAAATTGGAGTAAGACAGGATGGTAAGGTTGCAATAAGACAAGTAATAGCCTTTATATTAGTAATTGTTGTAAAAAAACCACGTATAAAACTTTTTTTTTTACTAATAGTTTCGCGCATATAAGTAGAATCTTTTGTATTAATAGAAGATGCGCGCCACATTTGCCACGAGGTATAAATTAACCATGTTACTCCCAATATCTTAATAAGAATTAATATAGCACTTGATGATAACAATAATTCAGCCCCCTCAGATATAGCTAATATAATTAATGATAAAGCTATTTCCTGTCCAATGATTAACGATAATGTTTTTTTCCATCCATATCTTAAAGCATGATTTATTGTTAAAATATTTCCTGGACCAGGAGAAATGGCGGTAATAATAGAAAATACAAAAAAAGAAATCCATGTTTTAAATATCATATTTAACTATTAGCTCATAAAATGATTGATATATTTTGTTTAACTATTTTAACTTTATTAAATAATTTAAGTACATTATAAGCCAATTTAATAAATATATAAAATATATCTATTTTTATTTAAATAATAATAAAATTTTTTAAATATTTTTATTTTTTAATAAATTATCAATAATATTTGTATCCACTCGTGTCATTAAATGCTTATACTTATTGATTTTATGATTTTTCGTTAAAGGTGTAAAAATATTAATCCACTGTAATGGTGAAATATTTAAAAATTCTTCTACTGACTGAGCTAAATTTGGTAAAACCGGTTTTAAATAAATTGTTAAAATACGAAATGCTTCTAATAAACGACTAGAAACTTTATGCAACTTTTCATGATATATATTATTTTTAGCTAATTCCCATGGTTTATTTTTATCAAAAAAAACATTAATAAAATTAGCTTGCTCTATAACTATATATAATACTTTATTAAACTCTCTATTTTCGTAATATTTTTGAATACTTAAGCCAACAATACGTAATTTTGATAAAAAAATATCATTATTTTTAACCCATTTCATATTAAGATATCCTTTAAAATATTTTTCTATAAAACTGGCTGATCTACTGGCAATATTAATATATTTTCCAATTAAATCTGAATTAACACATGAAATAAAATTTTGAGAATTAAAATTAATATCCTCAATTTTATTATTTAATTTACTAGCAATATAATAACGCAACCACTCTGGATTCATACCAATTTTTAAATAATATAATGGAGAAATTCCAATTTTATTAGATTTAGACATTTTTTTACCATTAATAGTCATAAATCCATGTACAAAAATATTATTTGGTATTTTACGACCAGAAAATTTTAATATTGCTGGCCAAAATAAAATATGAAAATAAAAAATATCTTTTCCAATGAAATGATATTGTTCCGTTTCTGGAGAAGAAATAAACTCATTAAAATTTCGTAATTCATTATATTTTTTTTTAGGACCACCTTTTTCAAAATAATTTTTTAAAGACGCTAAATAACCTATAGGCGCATCTAACCAAACATAAAAATATTTTTCTGATGTATTAGGTATTTTTATACCAAAATAAGGTGCATCTCTACTTATATCCCAATCATTAAGTTTATTATCTTTTTCTAACCATTCTTTAATTTTATTAACTATTTCTGGTTGTAATCTTTTATCATTTATTGCCCATTGACGTAAAAAATTTACACAACGCTTATCGGATAATTTAAAAAAAAAATGTTTCGATGATTTTATAATGGGTTTTGCCCCCGATAATACTGAATATGAATTAATAAGTTTAGTAGGTGTATAAACTGAACCACAACATTCACAAAAGTCTCCGTATTGATCTTTTGCGTTGCATATTGGGCATTCACCTTTAATATATCGATCTGATAAAAAAATATTTTTTATTGGATCAAAAAACTGATTAATTTTTTTATCTATGATTAATTTAGCTTTATTATATAAATCACTGTAAATTTCCTGAACTAAATTAATATTTTCAATACTATCTGTAGAATACCAATTATCAAATTTAATATAAAATCCATCTAAATATTTTTTTCTATTAGATGAAATATTATTAATAAATTCTTTAGGTGTCATACCTACTCTTTCAGCAGCAATCATAATTGCTGCTCCGTGCGCATCATCAGCGCAAATAAAATATACTTGTCTTGATTGACCGTTATCTTGCTGCATACACTGAAAACGCACCCATATATCAGCTTGAATATATTCCATGATATGCCCAATATGTAATTCACCATTAGCGTAAGGTAAAGCAGTGGTAACAAAAATTTTACGAGCACCTTTACTACTATTGTATTTTTTCATAAAATATTTTTATAAAATTTAAATAATAAATTATATGATAAAATGTCTTTAATTGTTAAAATTTAATTATTAAATTTTATGCATAATAATCAATAATTTTAAATTATTTAATAATTGATAGTAAATAAAAAAAATATTTTAAAAAAATTAACTAACGAAAATTATATGAATATTAATAACATTAAATAACATTAATTCTCATAATTTTATCATAAATTTTGATATATTTTTTATAAAATTCTTATTAAAATCATTAATTAATATAAATTTATTATACATTTATAATTAATACATATTAATCAAAAAGTTTAATACTTATTAAAATTATTTAAAAAACATTTTTATTAATTTTTAAAAATTACTTTCATATGACTATTGTTCGTACTCGTTTTGCTCCTAGTCCAACTGGCAATTTCCATATTGGAGGAATAAGAACTGCTTTATTTTCCTGGGCATATGCCCGACATTTTAATGGAATTTTTATACTCAGAATTGAAGATACAGATATTAATCGTTCTACATTAAGTGCAACACAAGCAATAATCAATGGCATGAAATGGTTAGGATTAAATTATGATGAAGGACCATTTTATCAAACTAAACGCATAAATCGCTATTTTGAAATTATCAATAATTTATTATCTAGTGGTTTTGCATATTATTGCTATTCTTCTATAGAAGAAATAGAATTATTACGTAAAAAACAACGATCTTCTGGAGAAAAACCTCGTTATAATAGAATTTGGAGACCAGAACCAGGTAAAATTTTACCATCTATTCCTATTAATCGTAAACCTGTAATACGATTTAAAAATCCTTTATACGGTGATACTACCTGGAATGATCTTATTAAAGGAAAAATAACTATTTCTAATAAAGAATTAGATGATTTAGTAATTGTTAGATCAGATGGTATACCAACTTATAATTTTTGTGCTGCAATTGATGATTGGGATATGAAAATTACTCATGTAATTAGAGGAGATGATCATATTAATAATACACCACGTCAAATTAATATATTAAAAGCACTTAGAGTCACATTACCATTTTATGGTCATTTACCAATGATTATTGACTCAAATAAAATAAAAATTTCAAAAAGAAAAGAAGCCGCTGATATAATGTATTATAAAAAAAAAGGGTTTTTACCTGAGGCAATTCTAAATTATTTAGCAAGACTGGGGTGGAGTCATGGAAATGCAGAAACATTTTCAATAAAACAATTTTGCTATTGGTTTAGTGATTTTAAACATTTATCAAAATCTCCGGCACAATTTAATTTAAAAAAATTAGAATGGTTAAATAATTTTTATATTAAGTCTTATGATGATCAAAAACTTTTGAGTCTTATTCAACCAATTATAAAGAAAAGAAAAAATATAAAATATAATACTTTAAATTTATTAAAAATAATATCTTTATTTAAAAACAGAATAACCACATTAACAGAACTAGCGGACATAATAATAATATTTTATTCTACCCCAAAATTACATACTGAATTATTAAAAAAATATATAACAGATATAATAAAATTAGCATTAGTAGAATGTATATTGCAATTTTCTAATATTACATGGGAAAAACAAATACTAAATATAACTCTAAAAAAGATATTAGAAAAATTTAAATTAAATATGCCGCAATTGGCAATGCCATTAAGAATTATTCTATTAAACAAATTACAAACACCTTCCATTGATCTAATTTTATCTTTATTTAATCGTAATATAGTACTAGATCGTATTAAAAATGCTATTAAAAGTTTAAATAATATTTAATAATAAAAACTTACATATTTAACAAATAAATGCTAAAATATTTTTTATATAATTTAAAAAAATAATTTCATAAATTTTTATTTTTTATAAATTATAAGGTAAAATATTTTTATAAAACAATGTCCCCATCGTCTAGAGGACTAGGACATCACTCTTTCACGGTGAGTACAGGGGTTCAA
This sequence comes from Candidatus Profftella armatura (Diaphorina cf. continua), assembly GCF_016593155.1. Taxonomy (GTDB): domain Bacteria; phylum Pseudomonadota; class Gammaproteobacteria; order Burkholderiales; family Burkholderiaceae; genus Profftella; species Profftella armatura_A. The sequence goes on from NZ_AP023215.1 coordinate 186,213, forward strand.
ATCCCCTTGGGGACAATTTTAAATACACTAAAATCAAAATATATAAAACTATAAAATAGTTTTATTAAAATTAAATATTTACTTAAAAAATTTATTTATAAAATTTTTTGGAATTTAGGTATGTCATTTTTGACTAAAATTTTTGGTAGTCGCAATCAAAGACTTCTTAAAGAATATCAAAAAATAGTACAAAAAATTAATGAATTAGAATCGGTAATTCAAAAACTTTCTAATGAAGAATTACAAAATCAAACATTAAAATTAAAACAATCTATAAACTCCGGAGAAACATTAGACTCCATTCTTCCAAAAGCATTTTCAGTATGCCGAGAAGCTAGTAAACGTATCTTAAAAATGCGTCATTTTGATGTGCAACTAATTGGTGGAATTGCATTACATTATGGTAAAATATCTGAAATGCAAACTGGAGAAGGAAAAACATTAGTAGCAACTTTAGCTGCTTACTTAAATTCTTTATCTGGACAAGGTGTGCACATAGTTACAATTAGCGATTATCTAGCTAAAAGAGACGCAGAATGGATGAGTGTTTTATATAATTGGTTAGGACTAAGTATTGGAATTAATTCATCAGAAATATCACATGATTTAAAAAAAAAAGCTTATGCAGCTGATATTACATATGGTACTAATAATGAATTTGGATTTGATTATTTACGCGATAATATGATTTTTAATACAAACAATCGCGTACAAAGAAAATTAAATTTTGCTATTTTAGATGAAATAGATTCAATTTTAATTGATGAGGCCAGAACTCCTTTAATTATTTCTGGAGAAATTAAAAATAATGATCCCTATCTTTATAAAATAATGAATTCTATTCCAAAATTATTAGTACCCAAAATTAATACAAAAAGTATAAAAAAAGAAAATATTAAATATACCGAAGAATATACCGGGGATTATGTTATAGATAATGAAACAAATCAAGTTTTTTTAACTGAAACTGGTTATGAAAAATCTGAAAATATTTTAATTAAAATGGGTTTGTTAAATAAAAATAAATCATTATATGATACTAAAAATTCTTTTCTTGTTTATCATATATATGCAGCATTACGCGCACATATTTTATATCATAAAAATAAACACTATGTAATAAAAAATAATGAAATTGTAATTGTTGATGAATTTACTGGTCGCTTAATGAAGACACGACGTTGGTCAGAGGGCCTGCATCAAGCGCTTGAAGCTAAGGAGTATCTTAAAATTCAAAACGAAAATCAAACACTTGCTTCAATTACATTTCAAAATTATTTCCGTATGTATAAAAAATTATCCGGAATGACCGGAACTGCTGATACAGAGGCATATGAATTTCAAGAAATTTATAAATTAGAAACAATTATTATTCCGCCTAATAAAATTAGTAAAAGAAAAGATTTACAAGATAAAATTTATAAAACTATCAAAGAAAAATATCAAGCCATATTAATAGATATAAAAAATTGCTATATAAAAGAACAGCCAGTATTAGTAGGAACAACATCAATAGAAAATTCTGAATTACTTTCCGATATATTAAAAAAAAATAATTTACCCCATAGTGTTTTAAACGCAAAAAAACATAAACTTGAAGCCCAGATTATTTCACAGGCAGGTCGACCTAAAATGATTACTATTGCCACCAACATGGCTGGACGAGGTACTGATATCATATTAGGTGGAAATATTGCTAATCAAATTAAAATTATTAAAAAAAATATTTTTTCTAAGATTAAAAAAAAAAATAAAATTAAAAAATTAAACAATGAATGGAGATTATTACATGATAAGGTAATTTCCGTCGGGGGGCTTCATATTATTGGAACAGAACGTCATGAATCGCGCAGAATAGATAATCAACTACGTGGGCGCTCCGGAAGACAAGGAGATCCCGGATCATCTAGATTTTATCTTTCTTTAGATGATTTTTTATTAAAATTTTTTTCTAGTGATCGTATAAAAATTATTATGGAAAAATTAAAAATTCCAGAAGGAAAATCTATTGAATCTAATTTTACATCTCGTTTAATAGAATCTGCGCAACGAAAAGTAGAATTAAGAAATTTTAATATTCGAAAACAATTATTAGAATATGACGATATTTCTAATGATCAACGTAAAATTATTTATCAAGAACGAAGTAAATTACTTGAATCAAAAAATATATCAGAAATAATAAAAATATTACGTTATAATGTATTAATAAAATTATTTTATAAACATATTTCATTAAAAAAAATAGATAAAGAATGGGATATTATTGGTTTAGAGCTAATACTCAAAAAAGAATTTAAATTAAATATCTCATTTAAAATAATTTTTAAAAAAAAATATAATTTCACAATAAAAGATTTTTTTATAAAAATTTTATATATTTTTGATACAAAATATAAAAATAAAGTTAATATCTTAAATAATAAAAATTTTTTAAATTTTGAACGTGATATTATTTTACAATCTATTGATAAGTATTGGAGAAAGCATTTATTGTCTTTAAATCAATTGCGTCAAGGAATTCATTTAAGAAGTTATGCTCAAAAGGATCCAAAACAAGAATATAAAAGAGAATCTTTTAAATTATTTCATAGAACGCTTGATTTAATTAAGTACGAAGCAATTAAAAAAATAATAACTATTTAAAACTAAAAATATTAATTTACTCACAATAAAAATAATGCTAATAATTTTTAAAAATTAATCATAAAAAATAATTTTTGTAATTTAATTTTTATAATATGTTTAAAAAAAAAGTTGTTGTAGGTATGTCTGGTGGAGTTGATTCTTCTGTTTCTTCTTGGTTATTAAAACAACAAGGATACAAAGTTATTGGTTTATTTATGAAAAATTGGGAAGATAACGACTCAATAAATTGTACTTCACGTCAAGATTGGATTGATGCAGTTAGTGCTGCCGATATAATTGGAATAGATATTGAAATAGTGAATTTTTCATCAGAATATAAAAAACGTGTTTTTTCTAATTTTTTATATGAATATAAAGCTGGGCGCACCCCAAACCCAGATATATTTTGCAATTCAGAAATAAAATTTAAAGTTTTTTTAGATTACGCAATGCGTTATTTAAATGCTGATTTAATTGCAACCGGACATTACGCTCAAATAAAAAAAAATAATAATGGTAAATTTCAATTATTAAAGGCATTTGATCTTAGTAAAGATCAAAGTTATTTTTTGTATCGTTTAAATCAAAACCAATTAGCACATACTTTGTTTCCCTTAGGAAAAATTAAAAAAAGTCATGTAAGAAAAATTGCTATAAATTTAAAATTATCTAACGCAATGAAAAAAGATTCCTTTGGAATTTGTTTTATTGGTGAAAAATTTTTTAGAAATTGGTTAAGTAAATATATAAATTATAAACCCGGACCAATTAAAACAATAGATGGAAAAATTATTGGAAAACATATTGGATTATGTTTTTATACTATAGGACAACGAAAAGGAATTGGATTAGGGGGGATAAAATCTTATCAAAATAATTCTGGAAAAAGTAAACCCTGGTATGTTGTGCATAAAGATATTATTAGCAATACTTTATACGTACTACAAGATCGCAATCATCCTTATTTATTTAGCTCTATTTTATTAGCAGAAAAAATTACTTGGATACATAAGGAACCTCCAAATAATTTTTTATTAAATGCTAAAATTCGATATAATCATAAAGATACTGATTGTTTTTTATATAAAAATTTTAAAAAAAACAGTTTTATTTTAAAATTTAATACACCTCAATGGGCAATTACTCCTGGTCAATCTGTTGTATTATATAATAATAATATTTGTATTGGAGGAGGAATTATAAAAAAATCTTATTAAAAAATTAAATATCATTTAAAATAACCTTATAAAAAAAATTTTGATATTATTTTTTAATAATGATTCTCAAGCAACACAACGTGATATAACATAAGCACATCAAGGAAAGAAATGAATCTTCTTAATTAATATGAGTTATTTTAAAAATAAAATATTAGTAGATTAAGATTCAATAATTCATTATAAATACATAATTAACATTCTATCAGAAATATAACGATATACTAAGATCATAACTAATTTAGTACTTTAATGCTTCATAGAATACTAAAAATTATAGTTTTAAAAACTAAACGATTTTGCAATTTCAATTTACACTCTTTTCCCCAAAAAAAAGTTGATATGAAAAACATTGTAATATTTTATTATCATTCAATCCAACATATTTTAATAATTCAATAATATATTTTTTTTCTGACTTAATATAACTAAACTATAAGTCACTAGGAGGCTTCTCTAATAATTTTTTTTACATAAAATATGAATTTAATACACCCTATAGATAAATTAGATAATAATTAAGGGCACTTAATAAAGAAATTTTTTATTTTTATAATTAGTGTAAAGAAAAAATAAATCCATAGATATATGGAATATTTTATTTTATCGGACTCAATAATACTACCGAAATAATAACATATTGTATTCTATACATTAATTAGAAACTATATATAAACATGTGTAATTCAAATTAAAGCGATATTTAATTTATTACAAATTTTTTCATTTTATAAATAATTTACTTGTATTGTGACATCTAATACAATTATTGGTTCATCACAAATAATTATATCTGATAAATTTAATAATACTATTGCAATTAAAATTCTCTCTTTGACTCACACTCCTTAACAAGTTGATGTAGGTAAGAATAAAGTCTTTTTTTTGAGGAAGTAATACCAACTTAATAAAAATTTTTTTGGAAATATCAAACGTAGTGGAACGACTAATATTATTCTAATAATATTGTTTCAATTATTTGAGTATCTATTCTTAACACTCGATTAAAAATTATCCATTAGATCTTAAAAAAATAATTACTATATAATTTCTAAAAATATAACACATTCTTTTTTTAGATAAATTAAATAAATCTTCACCATTAAATAAAATTTTACCTTCCACTATTTGATATAAATTATCAATTAATATCATTAAATATCCAGTTATGGATTTATTAGATCCAAATTTTCCCATTAAATCATAATTTTACAAATTTTAATGTAAAATATATTTTATTTACCATTTTAATTAAACTATTACGAGATAAAAATGTATTTTAAATTTTAAGTCATTAATATAGATTTTTTTCATATTATGAATTTTTAAGATAAGAATTAAGTATATCTCGAAACCTATCTATAATTAAACTAATAGAAATTATTATAAAAAATAAAACTAATCCAATAATAACGCTAAAAATACCAAAAATCATTGATAAGGTCAGATTTAATAATTTAAACTTCTAAACCAAGAAAAAATAAAGTAGATTCCAAAGAAATTTCTGAAGAAATTTATAAAGTAAAAAAAAATTATTAATGGAGAAATACAATTAGGTAAAAGATAAAAAACATATTATTCGTTGTAATACTGATAAAATAATCCTAAAATTAATCTAATAATTAATGCAGCACAAATTCTATTTAAACTCACTATATAACTTTTTTATAATAAATGAACGTAAATATCAATAATAAAATAAATTATATCAATCAATAAATTTATTATAAAAAATATTAATAAAATAAACATTAAAAATGAAACAATACCAATAAATCAAGAACGAAAATAGAATCAATTAATAGTTTACTAATACCAAGACAATCACAAAAAATAGATAATAATAGTAATATAATGAAATATTAATTATTATTGTAATTAATATAAATACTTAAGTCTATATAAGGTTAAAAATCAAAATAAAATATTAAAATTAAGCCCGTTTCCAAAAACTGAAAATATTATAATAATTTTACAATTATATTTTTAAGATTTAATTCAGATAATAAACCAAAGGGAAAATCAAATATTATAAATAAAAATATCGTTGTAATTGTTAATTACTGATTATATAAAATTAATTTTATTTAAAGAATACGTAAGAATTTTTCTTATTACCATTTATAAATATTTTTAAAAATATTAAAAAATATTAAATATTGTTCACATAATTTTTTTAAAACTAAATAATTCAATAATTTTATTTTTTTTATTTGTGAAACATCTAAACTAATTAAAGTATCAATTTTAATAAAATAAAAATACTCTGAAAAATTCTTTTTGGAAATAAAAATTAACATACTCGTATTATTATTAATAAAATTTAATTTTAAATAAAAATTTCTATTTTTATATTAATATTGAAAATTATACATTTTTTGAATAATTATTTTTATTATTATTAAATTTTTAAAATTTAATAAGGCGCCGTCTTATTAAGCGCCTTATACTTATACTTATATTAATAGCATGTTGAATAGTATAATTATTTTGTTAATAACATTTCATTAAGTCTTCTTACAAAATCCATTGGATCATTTAAAATACCATTTTCTGCTAATAAAGCTTGATCAAATAAAATATGCGACCAATTATGAATTTTATCATGATTTAATTGAATACGTTGTATTAAAGCATGATTAGGATTAATTTCTAAAATTGGTTTTGAATTAGGGGTCTCTTGACCAGCGACTTTTAACATACGAATCATATTTCCAGAAGGTTCATTTTCATCTACAACTAAACACGCCGGAGAATCAGTTAAACGATATGTAACACGCACATCTTTAGCTTTTTCAGATAATATTTTCTTCATTTCTTCAATAAGATTTTGAAATTTAACTTCAGTTTCCTTTTGTTGCTTTTTATCTGATTCATTTTCTAAATTTCCAAGATCAAGATTACCTTTTGTAATTGATACTAATTCTTTATTTTCAAATTTTGGTATAAATGATAACATCCATTCATCAACACGATCTGTTAACAATAATACTTCAATAGATTTTTTCTGAAATATTTCTAAATGTGGACTATTTTTTACGGATTTATAATTTTCTCCTGTAATATAATATATTTTACTTTGCCCTTCTTTCATCCGTTTTATATACTCCATAAAAGAAACATTTTGAATATCACTATCATTATTTGTTGATGCAAATCGCAAAAGTTTAGATATTCGTTCTTTATTATTACTATCTTCTCCAATACCTTCTTTAATTACTTGACCAAATTCTTTCCAAAAATTAGCATATTTTATTATTTTTTCTTTATCACTGCTAGTTGATAAGTCTTCTAAAATATTTAATATACGTTTAGCAGAACTTTCTCGAATAACTTTAATATCACGTGATTCCTGCAAAATTTCTCGTGAAACATTTAATGGTAAATTATTAGAATCTATTACACCTTTTACAAAACGCAAATAAGTTGGTAATAATTGTTCAGCATCATCCATAATAAATACACGTTTAACATATAATTTAATGCCATTACGCTTATTTCTATCCCATAAATCATATGGAGCTCGACTTGGAATATATAATAACTGTATATATTCATTACGACCTTCAACATGATTATGAGTATAAATTAAAGGCTTCTCAAAATCATGTGATATATGTTTATAAAATTCTATGTATTGTTCATCTGTAATTTCAGATTTTCTTCTAGCCCATAAAGCATTAGCTTGATTAATAACCTCAAATTCATTATCACTAATGATAGTTTCCTTTTTTTCTTCATCCCAAGTTTCTTTATACATTTTTATTGGAAATGAAATATGATCTGAATATTTTCTAATAATTGATTTTAATTTCCATGAAGATAAATATTCTTCTTCTTTTGAACGTAAATAAAGAGTAATATCAGTCCCTCTATTTTTTTTTGTTATAGTTTCTATAGTAAAATTTCCAGAACCTTCAGATTCCCAGAGCACTCCCTCTGTAATAGGGCTATTAACATGACGACTTTTAACTATAATTTTTTTAGAAACAATAAAAGCTGAATAAAACCCTACTCCGAACTGCCCAATTAAAAAAGCATCTTTTTTTTGATCACCAGATAATTTTGAAAAAAACTCTTGTGTTCCTGATTTTGCAATAGTTCCTAAATTCGTAATTATATCATTACGATTCATCCCAATTCCATTATCAGAAATATTAATAGTTCTCTTGTCTTTATCAAAAGTAATAATAATTTCTAAATCAGTATTATCAATTGATATAACCTTATTATTAACTAACTCAAAACGAAACTTGTCTAACGCATCTGACGCATTAGAAATTAATTCTCGTAAAAAAATTTCTTTATTAGAATATAAAGAATGAATCATTAATTGAAGTAATTGCTTTACTTCTGCTTGAAATCCTAAGGTTTGTTTTTTTTTTATAATTGATTCTTGTTCAAAATTTTTCATTTTTATTCCCGAAAAATTATATAAAATAAATTTAAATTTAGTATTTATTAAAATTTTAAAAACTATTTTTAAAATATATATTATTTCTTTAAAAAAATAAATAAAAATTAAGTATTATTTATGTAAAAAATATTTTTTATATTTAATTCTTATAATTTTATCTCTAATAAGAAATTATTTCTACAACATTAAATATTATTAAAATTTTTATCATACTTTTCAAAAGTATTTATTAATGATAGAATTAATAATAATTTTTTTAGGCCTACGTAGCTCAGTGGATAGAGCAATCCTCTCCTAAGGGATGTGTCATACGTTCGACTCGTATCGTGGGCATTTCACTTTTAAAGTTAATATATTTAATAAAAAATAAAATTTTTTATTTATAAAAATTACAATAATTATAAAAATTTATATAATAAAAATAATTTTTTAAGAAATAAAATTTAATTCTTTAATAACTTTATATAATTTTCTTTTTTGGCGAGCTGCTTTATTTTTATGAATTATTTTTTTATTAGCAATAATATCAATTTTTGATATCGCTTTTTTATAAAAAATTAATGTAATTTCTTTATTTCCGCTTGCGATAGATTTTCGTACACTTTTTATAGCAGTTCGATAAGAAGAGCGTTGACTAGAATTATGAATATTTTTTTTTATTGATTGACGTACACGTTTTTTTGATTGTAAGGTATTTGCCATAATTATCCTAATAAAATATTAAAAAATAAAAATTAAAAAAATTATATATTAAATAATTATAAAATTATTAATACGTATTTTTTGTTTTAAAAAGAATAATCATCAAATATGCTAGTATAATTAATTCTAATTTAGAAATTATTTTATTTATAATAAAAACTCTTTAATTAAATACATTTTTAATTAATTTAAAATGGAAAATTATAATTATTAATAGGATTTATATGAGTTTACATAAAACCTTTATTACCATATCTAGTATAACATTATTTTCTCGTATTACAGGATTATTTCGTGAAATATTATTTGCTCGCGTATTTGGTGCATCAATATATACTGATGCTTTTAATATAGCTTTTCGTATTCCAAATTTATTACGAAGATTATTTGCTGAAGGCGCATTTTCACAAGCATTTGTACCAATTTTAACTGAATATAAAAATAAAAAAGGTGATGTTGCTACTAAAAAACTAATTGATCATGTTGCCACTGTACTAATTTGGTTTATGTTTTTTATTTGTATTATTGGTATTATTATAGCTCCAATTATTGTTTATTTAGTTGCCACAGGTTTTATTGATAACTATAAAATATTCAGCATTACCGTATCATTAACAAGAATAATGTTTCCATATGTTGGTTTTATGGCATTTATAACGCTAACAAGTAGTATTCTTAACATTTGGTCTCAATTTAAAATACCAGCTTTTACGCCTATATTATTAAATATTTCATGTATCTCGATTTTATTATTAATTTCCTTTCTTATAAAACAATCAATTTATTTTATGGCATTTGCTGTAATATTGGGTGGTTTATTACAAATTATCATACAAATTCCTTCATTAATTAAAATTGGAATGTTTCCTAATATTAAATTAAATCCAAGTCATGGATTTAAAAATATTGCTGTACGTCGTATTTTAAAAAAAATGGGCCCCTCAATATTCTCTGTATTTGCCGCACAAATTAGTTTAATGCTTAATACTAATATTGCCTCTAAAATGAAAGATGGAAGTCTTTCTTGTTTATCATATGCAGATCGTTTAATGGAATTTCCAACTGCTTTACTTGGTGTAACATTCAATACTATTTTATTACCTAATCTTTCAAAAGCTAGAATTGAAAGTAATATAGAGGAATATTCCGCAATATTAGATTGGAGTTTACGATTAACTTTTTTATTGGCAGCGCCATGCTCTATTATTTTAATAACATTATCATCAGCTTTAACAGCTACTATATTCAATTATGGAAAATTTAATTCTGAATCAGTGATAATGACTAGTAATGCATTAATAGCCTATGGTATTGGATTAATTGGCTTAGTAATGGTCAAAATATTAACTCCAGGTTTTTATGCTATACAAGATATTAAAACTCCTATTATAATTATGATTAGTGTTTTAATTATTATTCAATTAATGAATTATTTACTTGTTCCAATTTTTGCTCATGCAGGATTAGCTTTATCAATAGGATTAGGAGCATGTTTACATGCTAGCTTCCTTTATTGGAATTTACGTCGTAAACGTGTATACATTCCATGTATTGGATGGGGTATTTTTTTTATAAGATTAATAATAGCCTTATTATTATTAATAATAATTTCATTATGGGGGAATTCTTATTTTAATTGGGTAGAAATGCGAGCTCATCCTATATTTAGAATTGTAGCTTTATTATTAATTCTTTCTTTTTGTGGAATAACTTATTTTTTTTCTTTAAGAATTATGGGGTTTCGTTTTAAAGAATTTAGATACGTTAAAAATTTAATAGATAAAGAAATATAAATTTTAAAATAATAATTTTTATATTAAATTAATAATTTTATATTAAAATATATAAATTATTGAAAAAATTTTATAAACTTATAAATTTAAATGTTACAAAAAACAAAAAACCAAAAACATAAAACAGTTTTTTTAAATGAAGCAATAAATTGGTTAAATATTAAAAATGAACGCATTAATGGTATTTACATAGATGCTACATTTGGGCAAGGGGGGCATTCTTATAAAATTCTTGAACGCTTGGGAAAAAGGGGGCGTTTAATAGCTATTGATAAAGATATAGAATCTGTTGCTTTAGGAAATAAAATTACTGATTCTCGTTTTTCAATTATACATAATTGTTTTACTAAATTAGATATAATTTTAAAAAAATATAATATTCAAAAAATAGATGGAATATTATTTGATTTAGGTATTTCATCTAATCAAATTAATAATGCATTACGCGGATTTAGTTTTTTATTAGACGGACCATTAGATATGAGAATGGATATTACATGCGGTATATCAGCCTCAAAATGGCTAGCTAATGCAACGGAATTTAATATTAAAAAAGTAATACGAGATTATGGAGAAGAACGATTTGCCACAAAAATTGCAAAAAAAATTGTTCATTATCGATCTATTACTCCTATTACAAGAACAAAACAATTAGTTGAAATTATATTAAAATCTACTAGAAATAACAAAAAATACAAAAATCCAGCAACCAGAACATTTCAGGCTATACGAATTTATATTAATCAAGAACTAAAAAATCTTTTAATAGCCTTAAAAATGGGATTTAAAAAATTAAATAAAAAAGGACGAATTGTAGTAATTAGTTTTCATTCTTTAGAGGATAGAATTGTTAAAAATTTTATAAATTTAAATATTAAAATTCCTTACATAGATCGTCGTTTACCTATCTATAATTATTTATTTAAACCAAAAATGAAATTTTTGGCGCGTTGTAAACCAAGTAATCTTGAAATTGAAAAAAATTTTAGTGCACGCTCCGCGATCATGCGAGTTTTTGAAAAAATATCTTTATAAAATAAGTAAAACTTAATACTTTTAATATTAATGATAAAATTATTATATTAAACTGATTATGTATAAATTATTTAAACAATTAAAAATATGCTCTAAATCATTATTTTTAAGGCGTGAAATTGCCTTAAGAATGCACGAAAAATTAGATTTAATTAAATTAAAACCAAAAAATATTCTAGATGCTGGTTGCGGCGAAGGATTTGATATTTTTTTACTAAAAAAACGTTTTATAAATTCTAATATTATAGGACTAGATAAATCTATACAAATGTTAAAATTATCTAAAAAAAATATTATTAATAACTCAATTTTAAAAAAATTACCATATCATTCATTTTTTATAAAAAATTTCTTAAAAAAATTTTTTGATATTTATTTAGTTACCGGAAATTTTTTAAAATCACCATTTTATTCTAATATTTTTAATATTATTTGGTGTAATTTAGCTATATTTTGGAATCCTCAATTAAAAAAAATTTTTTATGAATGGTTTCGGTTAACAAAAAATAATGGTTTAATTATATTTTCTTGTTTTGGTTTAAGTACATTAAAAGAATTAAATTCTATTATTTTAAAAACAAAATTAAAATCTAATATATCACCATTATTACCATTAATGGATATGCATAATTTAGGAAATATTCTTATAGATATAGGTTTTATAGATCCTATTATTGATATAGAAAAAATTACAATTACTTATACTTCTCCTGAAAAAATGTTAAAAGATATTCAATCATTAGGAGGAAATTTATTTAAAATATATAACAAAAATTTTTTTGAAAAAAAATTTTATCATAAAATGATTAAAAAATTATTAATAAAATATTTAAATATTAATAAAAAAATTTCATTAACATACGAAATAATATTTATTCATGCTTTTAAACCAAAAAAAATAAAAAAATAATTTCTATGAATAACTGCATTTTTTGTAAAATAGTTCAAAATCATATTTCTTCTAATTCTTTATATGAGGATAAAGAAATAAAAATAATTAAAGATATTTATCCAATAGCACCAATACATTTTTTAATTATCCCAAAAAAACACATAGAAACATTAACAAATTGTAATAATAAACATATTATGTTACTTGGAAAAATGATTCTTTTAGCTTCGGATATGGCAAATAAATATGGATTTGAATATAAAATTTCTTCTAAGGGAGATAGAATTGGTGGATATAAAGTTATTTGCAATACCGGGCCAAATGCTGGTCAAGAAATATATCATTTACATTTTCATATATTAAGCACATTTAAACATGATAAATAGAGATATATTAACTAAATTTTTAGAAAAAAAACTAAATATTAAAAAATATGAAGACTATTGCCCAAATGGTTTACAGGTTGAAGGTCGCTCAAAGATAAATGTTATTATCACTGGCGTTACAGCCAGTCTAGATTTAATAAAAACAGCAGTTGATATGAAGGCAGATGCAATTTTAGTGCATCATGGATATTTTTGGAGGGGAGAGGATTTTAACGTTATAGGTATCAATAAAAAAAGATTAGAACAATTAATAATGAATAAAATAAACTTATACGTTTATCATTTACCATTAGATATGCATCCTAGATTAGGAAATAATGCACAATTAGCAAAAATTTTAAATTTTTCTTGCACAAGAAGATTTTCTAAAAATAATATAGGCTGGATAGGAAAAATTATAAATTTTAAAAAATATAATTTTCAAGAAATTATAACCATAAAAGACTTATTCAATCATATTACAAGAAAAATAGGACGAAAACCAATAGTTATTGGAAATTTAGATAAAAAAATAGATGAAATTGGATGGTGTACTGGAGCAGCTCAAAATTTATTAATAGACGCAATTAATGCAGGAGTTAGCGCTTATATTAGTGGAGAAATTTCCGAATCAACTGTATATACCTCCCGTGAAAGTGGTGTTGCTTATTTTGCTGCCGGACACCACGCAACAGAAAGATATGGAATTAAGGCTTTGGGAGAATATTTAGAAAAAAAATTTAAAATAAATAATTATTTTATCGATATTGATAACATAATTTAGTTTATAAATATTATAATACATATCGTGATAAATCTTCATCTATAAATAAATCTCCTAATCGAGAATTAACATAATTCGCGTCAATTAATAATGATATATTATTATCACTGGCAGTAAATGAAACCTCCTCTAATAACTTTTCCATAGCCGTATATAAGCGACGTGCGCCTATATTTTCGGTTTTTTCATTAATACAATAAGCAATTTCAGCAATTCTTTGAATACCATCGTCAACAAATTCAATTTTTACACCCTCAGTAGCTAAAAGCGCTTCATATTGTTTCGTTAAACAAAAATCTGTTGATGTCATAATACGAGAAAAATCTGATATAGATAAAGAATCTAATTCAACTCTAATTGGAAATCGTCCTTGTAATTCAGGAATTAAATCAGAGGGTTTTGCTAAATGAAATGCACCAGAAGCAATAAAAAGAATATGATCTGTTTTAATTATTCCGTATTTAGTATTAACCGTGGTTCCTTCAACTAATGGAAGTAAATCACGTTGCACTCCCGCTCTAGAGACATCAGTATTATTATTTTGAGAAGAACGAGTTGTTATTTTATCAATTTCATCTAAAAAAACAATTCCATTTTGTTCAACATTATAAATTGCTTTTTTTTGTATTTCTTCTTCATTTAATAGATTATTAGCCTCTTCATCAATTAAAAATTTTATTGCTTCTCGTATTTTTATTTTACGAGTTTTTTTTCTATTATTTCCGATTATAGAAAACATAGTTTTTATTTGAGCGGTCATTTCTTCCATTCCAGGAGGAGACATAATTTCCATTTGAGGGCCACTATCATTTAATTCAATTTCAATTTCCTTATCATTTAAAGCGCCCTCTCGTAAACGTTTACGTAAAATTTTTCGTGTAAAAATATAATTATTTTCATTATTAGAATCTGAATCTAAATTAGATTTTTCTTTATAAGGCACTAAAATATCAATAACACGATCTTCTGCCGCATCTTCAGCACGAGTTCGTACTTTACGTATTTCAAACTCTCTAGTTTGTTTAATACTAATATCTATCAAATCACGAATAATAGTATCCACATCACGACCAACATAACCAACTTCAGTAAATTTAGTTGCTTCAATTTTAATAAATGGCGCATTAGATAATTTTGCTAATCTACGTGCAATTTCTGTTTTTCCAACTCCAGTTGGACCAATCATTAAAATATTTTTAGGTGTAATTTCTTGTTGCAATGGCCCGGTAATTTTTTGGCGTCTCCAACGATTACGTAATGCAATTGCTACTGCTCTTTTCGCGCTATTTTGACCAATTACATATTTATCGAGTTCAGAAACAATTTCTTTAGGCGTCATATTCATAATATTATTATTTTTATTTAATAAAATTCAATATAATTTTTCTATAATATGTGATTGATTAGTATATATGCATAAATCACCAGCAATCACTAGTGATTTTTTAATAATTTCATCTGGCATTAATTCAGTATTCTCTTGAAGTGCTTTAGCTGCTGACTGCGCAAAAATCCCACCAGAACCAATAGCCCCAATACCATTCTCAGGTTCTAATACATCTCCATTTCCAGTAATAATTAACGTAGTTTCACGATTTGCTGTTAATAACATAGCCTCTAAACGACGAAGCATACGATCATTTCGCCATTCTTTAGCAAGCTCAACTGAAGCGCGCATTAAATTACCTTGATATTTTTCTAAATTAGCCTCAAAAAAATCAAGCAATGTAAAAGCATCAGCGGTACTTCCAGCAATTCCAGCAAGAACTTGATTTTGATATAATTTTCTTACTTTTTTAGCGGAACTTTTCATAATAACACCACCAAATGTCACCTGCCCATCCCCCCCAAGAGAAACTTTATTTCCACGTCTTACAGAAAGAATGGTAGTACCTTTAAATTTTTCCACACCACTATCCTTAAATTCATTTAAATTTAAATCCATTTTAGATATTTTATTAAAACATTTATAATTTAATTAAAAATTTAATTTCACTAATTACTGAAAAATATTAAAAAACTACAATTTTTAATAAATTATATAATTATTATTTATTATACTAATTACTTTTTATTTAGAAAAGTAATTTTTATAAAAGATTTATATATAAAAAAAAACTAAAATTTTTAATCATTATACAACTTTTTTTTTAATTCATACCTTTTTTGAGCCTCTAATGATAGAGTTGCCGTAGGTTTAGCTAACAAACGCGGTATACCAATTGGCTCTCCGGTATCCTTACACCAACCATATTCTTTTTTATCAATACTAATAATTGATTGTTGTATTTTTGTTAATAATTTTCTTTCTCTATCGCGAGCACGTAACTCCAGTGTATTTTCTTCTTCAATAGTTGCACGATCTACCGGATCAGGAACTAAAATAGTTTCACGTAAATATTCTGTAGTTTTTACTATATTTTTAAGTAAATCATATTCAAGTTTTTTTAAACGAAATTTAAAAAAAGCAAGCTGCGCTTCATTCATGTAATCCTTTTCGCTCATATTCAATATTTGCTCTTCTGTCAATATTTTTTTTGTATTTTTTATATTTTCTGTAGTAATAAAGTTAAATTTAGTCACTTCGTTTGATTTTTAAGTTAAAAATTATAAATTAATTTAAAAAATTTCTATAAATATATAAAAATTATTTTTTATCTAAGATAATATACAACTAAAATAATAAAATTAAAATATTTAATCTATAAATATATAATATTTTTAAAAAATATAAAGTATTATAAATTTAATATAATATAAAGTTAATATAATGACATTTTTAATAAATTTGTAATTTTATGCTGAAATGAATTTTCATACTAAAAAAAAAATAAATTTTTCAAAATTATCTTTGCGCGTTGCTAAATTAAAAAAAGAATTACATCGTCACAATATAGCATATTATTTACATGATAATCCAATTATATCCGACAATAAATATGATCAACTATTTTTTGAATTAAAAAAAATAGAAGAAAAATATCCAGAATTATTAACAAAAGATTCATTGACTCAGCATGTTGGAGGAAGAATTTTTTCAAATTTAAAACATGTACATCATTCATTTAAAATGATGTCTTTAGATAACGGTTTTTCAGATGAAGATATTATAATGTTTGATAAGCGTATTACTAACGAATTAAAATTAACTAAAAATATTGAATATATAGCAGAACTTAAATTTGATGGTATTGCAGTTAATTTACGTTATGAATATGGTTATTTAAAACAAGCCTCTACACGAGGAGATGGTAATATTGGTGAAAATATAACCAATAATATTTGTACCATACATAAAATTCCATTAGTACTAAATATACAAAATCCACCAGAATTATTAGAAGTAAGATGTGAAGTACTAATATATAAAAAAGATTTCAAAAAATTAAATCAATATAGATATAATTTGGGTTTAAAAGAATTTACTAATCCTAGAAATGCAGCAGCTGGTAGTTTACGTCAATTAAATCCCAAAATTACTAAAAATAGAATATTACATTTTTTTGCACATGGAATTGGTGAATTAAGAGGAATGAAAATGCCATCCTCTCATTCTACATTACTAAATTGGTATCAAAAAATAGGCCTATCAGTATGTACTGAATATTCTGTATTATTAGGCGTTAATAAACTTCTTGAATTTTATAAAAAAATAAACATTAAACGCTTTGATTTACCATATGAAATAGATGGAGTGGTATATAAAATAAACTGTTTATCTACACAAAAAAAACTTGGATTTACATCGCGAGCACCTCGTTTTGCATTAGCATATAAATTTTTATCTAAAAAAGCTTTAACTAAAATTAAAGCAATAAATATTCAAATAGGAAGAACCGGTATTATTACACCAGTAGCTTTACTTAAACCGGTATTAATTGATGGAATTACTATAACTCGAGCAACTTTACATAATGAATCGGAAATATATCGTAAAAATATTCAAATTGGTGATACTGTTATCATACATCGATCTGGTAATGTTATTCCTAAAATTATCTCATCTATTTTAAGTCTCCGCCCTAATAATTCTAAAATATTTAAAATACCAGATATTTGCCCAGTATGTAATTCAAAAATTATTTACATAAAATCTAATTCAATCGCAAGATGTAGTGGTAGCTGGATTAAATGTATTGCTCAACGCAAAGCTGGATTGCAACATTTTGCATCTCGAAAAGCAATGAATATTATTGGGTTAGGAAAAAAAATAATTGAAAAATTAGTTGATATCAACATTATTATTACGGCCGCAGATTTATATAAAATTAACTTAAAAGATCTATTAAAATTGGATCATATATCTAATAAATTAGCAAATAATATTTTATTAGCAATACAACAATCAAAATTAACTACATTTTCTCGATTTATTTATGCGCTAGGAATTCGTCACGTAGGAGAAATTGCAGCAAAAAAACTTGCCAATCATTTTAAAAATTTAGAATTCATGCTTAAAGCTACCGAAGTACAATTATTAAATATTCCAAAAATTGGTTCAACTACAATAAAAGCATTAATTAAATTTATAAATCAACCATTACATCGTTTATTAATTTCTCAATTATGCGACGCCGGTATATATTGGTTAGAAAATTCCGCCACTAAAGATCAAAAAAAATATTTAAAAGGAAAAATTTTTGTTTTTACTGGATCTTTATATGTATTTAAACGTAATGAAGCAATAACATTGATAGAAAATTTAGGCGGGAAAGTTGTTAACTTTATATCAAAAAATACAGATTACCTTGTAAAAGGTCAAAAACCAGGAAAAAAAATTGAAAAAGCTATAAAACTTAATATTAAGATATTAAATGAGAAAAATTTTTCAAAAATATTAAAAAATAATTCATAAGATTTAATTAAATCTCATTTTAGTAAATTCTATAAAATAAAAAATTTAAAATAGCAAAAAAATAGAGATAGAGCACATAAATTTTATTTAGATATAATATTATGTGCTCGTTAAATTATAAAATAATAAATCTTTTTCAGTATTATTATCAGATGATTTTATAGATGTAATGATGAAATTAAACTATTTTTATAATAAATACTTGAAAAATAAATTATTTTCAAAATTAGCTATAATTAGTCAATATATTGAATATATTTTAAGTAAAAATATTTTTAATTAATTAAAAAAAATTAATCATAAAACTCAACTAACTAATGATATTAGAGAGTTATCTAAAAAAAATTTATGTTTGCTTATCGTTATAATGGTAATTACTATAATTATAAATCTAAATTAATTATGAGTTTTAAAACAACCAGAAACCAAAAAAAGAATTTACTTGATACCTAATAAATTTATATTAATTTTAATAATTTTTTTAATTCTCCAGATATATGCATTTCATTCATAATATCAGATCCTCCAATAAACTTTCCATTAACATATAATTGGGGGATAGTTGGCCAATTAGAGTATTTTTTAATTCCTTCCCGTATCTCTAAATTTTCCAATACATTAATAATGGCAGTATTATTAAAATTATTTATTTTTAATAAGTGAATTGCATGGCCAGAAAAACCACATTGAGGAGTCTCTTCGGTTCCCTTTGTAAATAATACAACTCTGTTAGTTGTTATTATTTTTTTTATTAATTCTTGTATTTTTTTCATAAAAACCTTGTAAATATTACTTTAATAATTAAGTTTAATTTAAAAATTTACTTTTATATGCTAATATACTAGATAAAATTTTTTCTTGAGCAATTTGACTATCTTCCCATTTCTCTATCTTAATAAATTTATTTTTTTCTAAATCCTTATAATGCTCAAAAAAATGTTTTATTTTTTCTAAAATAAAATCGGGGATATTTTTAAATGATTTTATATTTGAATATATAGGGCATATTCTATTAATAGGAACCGATAAAATTTTTATATCTATACTTCCAGTATCCATCATTTTTAATAAACCTATTGCGCGACATGATATTATACAACCAGGAATTAAAGGAAATGGTGTTAATACTAAAACATCTATTGGGTCTCCGTCTTCAACTAATGTCTTTGGAATATATCCATAATTACATGGATAACACATTGAAGTACTAAGAAAACGATCCACAAATATCATTCCAGTATTTTTATCTATTTCATACTTAATAGGATCGCTATTAGCGGATATTTCAATAATAACATTAAAACTATTTGGTAAATTATTTCCAGGTAAAATATTATTTAAATTCATATTTAAAAAAGATAATTTAAGATCAAAATTTTTAAAAATATTATAATATATAATATTATATTTATATATTTTTTAATAAAGATAATAATTTTTTTTCCTGATTTAATTAATTTTATATAAGAAAATCCTAAAAAAATACGCAATTTCTACAGTACAAGTATGATGAAACAATAATTTTTTTTCATTTTTGTTTCTATATTTTTTAATTTAGATTTTTTTAATAATTTGAAATATTTTTAATAATTCGGAGCTAGTGATAATTTAAATATTATCGAAATTTAATAAATTTTCCAATCTTTGAATTACATGTCAATTAGAAGAAATGTTTAATCTATAAGTAAGCATAAATATAATTCCCACTTATATACCTCACTTTTTCCCAATTTTTTTTTCTAAGAAATCACCAAAAAATTTTATTCTGTTTAACTACATATTATTAATATTTTTTATAATAATTTTACAAAAAACCTTCAGAATTAGTTTTTTCTAAAATTTACTATATAATTTCTGTATTTAGTATATTAAATTTATATATTTTTAATGCAGATTTATTTCCTGGACCTAAAATACCATTTTATATTATTAGGTCACTTATTATTTTTTTTGAGTACTAAATTCATGTATTAAAGAGTCTCGTGAATTGCATTTATATTTATAAATATTATTAAATTATAAGCACATAAACTATTAATAACTTTTTAAAAATTAAATTATTTTTTAATAAAAAAATTTGAAAAAGTAAAAAATTATGGAATAAAATTCTAATTTTGAGATATTTCTTACGAATATTTTTAATTGTTTTAGTGATTGTGTAATTATTACAGATGAATTTTTAAAAATAAATTTATTTAATTATTACATTTTTTTCTTCATATGATCTTATAATTTCTATAGTACCTTTTTTTAATAATTCCATTACATAAAACCCTGAAATTCTGGTGCATTAATAAAACCGTTTAATTTCTACTGTTATTATTTTTCTACTGTTATTATTTTTAATCCATTAAGTAAAGAAATTTCACAACTTCTATTAAAATTACAAAATAATTTACTCACTAAAATAGTGATAGGATTAACATTTTTATTAATTTCTTACGATTATCTAGAATTTCAATTTTTAAAGCATCTTATCCGGGAACTGGTAAAATTTGATTCAACTAAATAACAACATATTTTTTTTAAATTTAATCTTTTAAAGACTAGCTACGTCTAAAATAATAGAAGCATACTCACCTTTATATAATTTATTGAGTCGAGTATTCATATTACCTCGTAGTAATTTAATTACTAATGAAAAAAAATAATTTTATTAAAACTTTTCTACGTAAACTATTAGTACCAACTACTTCATTTTTAGGAAGTATATAAAAAAATATGATTATTTGATATAAAAACGCATCACGCGTATCTTCTCTTTTTAAAATTGTATTAAGTATAAAACCACTTAGAAAATTTATTGGTATATCCTTTAATAAATTTATAAATAAATACAGCCTCACCTTTACAGCTTCACCTTTAATTATTGCCATCTCTAATTCTTTAGTAAATAATCCCTTTTCATTAATTTTCAATGAAACTTTTTTAAAAATTTTATCACTTTTTTTAGTTATGCTAAGTATTTCTATTTTACACCATAGATATAATTCAATTATTTTTTTTCGTTTCTACCTACCATAAGGCTAATCGACTTTTTGAGAGGCAATAATTAATTTAGAAATAAAAAAATTTTTCAAGTAAACTCTAAATTTATTATTTTAATAAATATAATTTCAATATGGAACTTTTTTTAACATTTCTACACCAATTTTTCCTGATGAAATTTCACGTAATGCTACAACTGTAACTTTATCATTATCATAACCAATTATTTTTTTAGCATGACCTTGTAATAATTGGCGTGCGCGATAAACCGCGCAAAGCGTTAATTTAAAACGATTATTAATTTTTTTAAGTCCATCTTCAATAGTAACACGAGCCATAAAACCTCTTGAATTTAAGTATAATAATAAGATATTATAAAATATTAAATTTTTTAAATAAAGAAATATTATTTTTTGCCTGATATGAAAATTTACAGCGATTTGCATTAATAATTGCTGTTAATTGAAATAAGGCTTTTGAAAATTTATTATTAATAATAATGTAGTCAAATTTATTGGCATAAGAAATTTCTTTATTTGCTGATAAAATACGACGAGAAATGACATCATATTTATCTTGATCTCTTTTATATAAACGTTCTTTTAATGAATCTAAAGACGGTGGAATAATAAAAATTCCAATAGAATTAGGAAATTTTTTTTTTATCTGTTTTGCTCCCTGCCAATCAATTTCTAATAATATATCTATATTAGATTTAATTTCTCTAACTATAGGAAAAAAAGATGTTCCATAAAAATTTCCATGTACCTTTGCCCATTCTAAAAATTTTCCAGATTTTTGAAGTTTTTTAAAATTATTAATATTAGTGAAATAATATTCACGACCATTTTTTTCTCCTGGACGCATTGGTCGAGTTGTGGTTGATATAGATAATTTAACTTTATGATCTTTTTTTAAAAATTCATTAATTAATGTTGATTTTCCTGCCCCAGACGGAGCGACTATAATAAATATATTTCCAAACGATTTAGAGGATCTTATAGAAGTTAGCATATTTTTTGGTAAAATATTAAAAAATTTATTTTACATAATTTAAAATATTTTATAAAAATATAAATTTTTAACAAAAATTTAATTTTATTACTTATTTAATAAAACTTAATGAAATCTCAAAAACTTAACAATTTACATATAAAAAAAATACCACCATTATCGCTGTATATTCATTTTCCATGGTGTATTAAAAAATGTCCTTATTGTGATTTTCACTCATACGAAATAAAAAAAAATATTTCAGAAAAAAAATATTTAAAAGCGCTTTTAATTGATATTGAATTATCTTTGCCTATAATTTTAAATAGAAAAATTCATACAATTTTTATTGGAGGAGGAACTCCTAGTTTAATATCAGATACTGGTTTAGATTATCTATTGAATAATATAAAAAAATTATTATTATTAAAAGAAAATATTAGCATTACATTAGAAGCTAATCCAAGTACCTTTGAAATTGAAAAATTTCATTCATATAGTATTATTGGTATTAATAGATTATCAATTGGAATCCAAAGTTTTAATGATAAACATTTAAATATACTAGGAAGAACCCATAATAGCAAACAAGCAAAATATGCTATAGAAATAGCAAAACAATATTTTAATAATTTCAATTTAGATTTAATATATGCATTACCAAAACAAACATTATCTGAATTAATTCTTGATGTAAATTATGCGATTCAATATTCCCCACCTCATGTATCTTTATATTCTTTAACAATAGAACCTAATACTTATTTTTTCAAGTATCCTCCATTATCTCTACCAAACAATGATAAAAATGCTATTATGCAGGATAAAATTACTAATTTATTAAAAAGTTATTATTATAAAAATTATGAAATTTCAGCTTACTCTAAAACCGGTTATGAATCTCAACATAATTTAAATTATTGGAAATTTGGAGATTATTTAGGTATTGGAGCCGGATCTCATTCTAAGTTATCCTTTCCTAATTATATAATTAGACAAATACGTTATAAAAATCCAAATACTTATTTAAAAAATATTTTTTCTGGTAATTCTATTGCAAAATCAAAAAAAATAAAAAAAAAATATTTAGTATTTGAATTTATGCTAAATGCACTGAGATTAAAAAATGGTTTTTCACCCAATTTATTCTTTGATCGCACAGGAATTAATATAAAAATTATTGAACCTAAATTAAAAAATGCTGAAAAACTTGGTTTATTAAAAAGAAATAATAAAAATATTAAACCTACTACCTTTGGTAGATATTTTTTAAACGATTTACAGCAAATATTTTTAAATGATTAAATATTATTATATTTTATTCTAAAAATTTAAAATGAATACCATAAATTTAATATATAATAAACGAAAAATATCTATTGCTCCAATGATGAATTTAACTGATCGTCATTGTCGTATGTTTCATAGACAAATTACACGATATACTTGGTTATATACAGAAATGTTTACAACTCAAGCTATATTAAAAGGAAATAAAAAAAATTTCCTAGACTTTAATATAGAAGAACATCCAATTGCTTTTCAATTAGGTGATAATGAACCAAAGAAATTAGCAAAAAGCTCAAAAATTATTCAAAAATGGGGATATGATGAAATTAATTTAAATTGCGGCTGCCCTTCAGATCGAGTACAAAACGGTTTTTTTGGTGCGATTTTAATGACAAAACCATTATTAGTTTCTGATTGTATTAAAGCAATACGTGATTCTGTTGAAATTGATGTAACAGTTAAACATCGTATTGGTATAGATAATATCAATTCTTATGATTTTGTCAGGGATTTTGTGGGTACCGTTGCTTCCGCTGGATGTCGCACATTTATTGTTCATGCTAGAAATGCATTTTTAAAAAAACTTAACCCTAAACAAAATAGAAAAATCCCAATCTTAAAATACAATTTTGTTTATAATTTAAAAAAAGATTTTCCTGAATTAGAAATAATTATTAATGGAGGAATTAAAACAAAAAAAGAAATTGACTTGCACTTAAATCATATTGATGGTGTTATGTTAGGAAGGGAGGCTTATAATAATCCATTTTTAATGTCAAATTTTGATTTAAATTACTATTCAAATTTGCCGCAATATAAAATACCTACACGTATTGATATCATAAATCGTATGATATTATACATTCGTCAACAACTAAATAACAATAAAAATCTACATATTAATAGTATAACTAGACATATGCTTGGATTAATGAAAAATATAAAAGGTTCTCGAAAATTTAGACAAATTTTATCAAAACCAAATTTATTAACTATTGATAATTTTCAATTATTTTTAAATACTCTTAATATACCTAAGTAATTTTATAAATCATTCATTTAAAACAATAATGTACAATAAATTTATTTCTCCTACTAAAGAAATCATTTCTGAATTAAAGATGGGAAATATGATTATTCTAGTAGATGCGGAGAATCGTGAAAACGAAGGAGATATTATGTTATCTTCTGATTTTGTAACACCAAATGCTATTAATTTTATGGCTAAATATGCAAGAGGTTTGATTTGTATGACATTAACAGAAGAACATTGTATTCAACTTAAATTAGATATGATGACAAAAAAAAATAATTCTTCTTTTGGTACTAATTTTACCGTTTCAATTGAAGCGGCAAATGAAGTTACAACCGGAATTTCGGCATCAGATCGCGCACATACAATCAAAATTGCTTCATCAAAAAAAGCCAAACCTTCTGATATCGTCCAACCTGGACACATTTTTCCTTTGCGGGCTAAAAAAGGAGGGGTATTAGTACGAGGAGGGCACACTGAAGCTGGTTGTGATTTAACAAAATTAGCGGGATTAACACCATCCGCGGTGATTTGTGAAATTTTAAATGATGATGGCACAATGGCGCGCTTACCAAATCTAATAAAATTCTCTAAATTTCATAACATTAAAATTGGTACTATTTCTGATTTAATATGCTATCGCTATCAATATGAAAATATTATTAAACGAAAAGCAGAATATAATATAAATACTTTATATGGAAAATTTAAAGTCATTATATATTTAGATAAAATAAATAATGATATTCATTTAACTTTAATACACGGTTCAATTACTTCAAATAAAGCAATACCAATATGGCTAAACCAACCATTTTCAATATTAGATTTTTTGCATACTAAAACAAACTCATGCACACAAAATATTTCTTCAATAATGAAAATGATCAAATTGATTAAAAATGGTATTTTAATTTTAGTTAATTTTAAGAATTCTATAAATTATATATTTAATCAATTAAAAAATTTTAATATAATTAACGAAAAAAATAATATAATTCAATCAAAAGATCATAAAGATACTAATTTGATACATATCAATAATATTAATGCGCAAATATTAAAAGATCTTAATATCAAAAAAATTAAATTAATGACACATTTAAATGATATTTCACCTTTCTTGAATTTGAATATAAAAATAAAATAAATATAATTATCTTGAATTTATTTTATGAAATTAAAAATAATTTATAATAAATTTAAAAATAAAATCTTCTTTTAATAAAACATAGGAAAATTATGATTGTTAATAATTATAAATCAAATTTTAATGGAAGAAATTTATATATTGGTATCGTGCAATCACGCTTTAATCAAAAAATATCATATAAATTATTAATATCCTGCCTAAATATGCTAAAAAAAATAGGAGTACAAGAAAAAAATATATTACATATTAGCGTTCCGGGTGCATTAGAAATACCATTAACATTACAAAATATTATTAAACTTAAAAAATTTAATGTATTAATTGCTATTGGTGTTATTATTCGTGGTGAAACTTACCATTTTGAATTAATTACTAATAATACGATTTCTAGTATTATGAAAATTAGTATTAAAAATAATATTCCCATTATTAATGCGATATTAACTACAGAAAATATAGAGCAAGCTAATTCTCGTATCTTAACTAAAGGTATAGAAACAGCATATGCCGCAATAGAAATTGCTAATCTAATTTCCTCTATAAAAAAATTACATTAATAAAATTAAAGGAGAAATAATTATTTTTATAAATCATAAAAATAAATCATTGACCAATTTAATAAAAAATAAAACACCTCGTCATCGTGCACGTGAATTTGCATTACAAGGAATTTATCAATGGCTTTTTAATAATATGGATGTTCATTTAATAGAAATATATATAAAAGAAATTTTTAATTTTTATAAAGTTGATAAAAAATATTTTTATATAGTACTACGCGGAGTAATTAATAATATAACATTTTTACGTTATGATTTATCAACTATAATAGACCGATCAATTAATGAATTATCTTCAATTGAATATATTGTATTATTAATTGGAGCTTATGAATTAAAAAGTCATTATGAAATTCCTTATAAAGTAATAATTAATGAAGCTATTGAATTAGTAAAATCTTTTGGAAATATTGATGGTTATAAGTATGTAAATAAAATTTTAGATAAACTTGCATTAAATATACGAAATATAGAAATTAACAAAAACAAATAAAATATATTTATTAATTTAAATTATATAAAATTTAAAATAAAAATGAAATTTATTTTTTAATAGTATATAATTATTTTAAGACGAGTCATTAAAACATTGTAAAATAACAAACCTGGTCAGGTCGGGAACGAAGCAGCCATAGTTATATTTACAAGTGTTAAAAATTTTTGACTCGTCTATTTAAAAAATTTTAATTAAAATTTATTTTTAAAAATAGATTTTAATATTTCTTTATGTTAAAATTTTTTAGAAAATTTAATTTTAAAAAAGGGGGCGATCTGGTTTCGACAAGGATTATAATATAGAAAAAAGCATATCGAGATCTGGTTAACTCGCAAATATATTCCAGAAAACTTTTAAATGCAAATGATTCAAAATACGCTCCAGTACGTTTGGCAGCATAATAAATTATAGTCATATAGACTAAACTCCAATTCTCTTTTTTCATGAAGTTAATAAATGGAGTTAAATAAATCATGAAATCGCAATAGTTTAAGTTACATAAACTATTGTTAAAAAAAGTAACTCGTCTTTTTGAAGTTTGTGCATTCGCTTCATTTAAAAGATTAAAAAATTAAAAAATAGCACTAAATATGTAGAAATGTCTATAAAGTATTCTTGGACGCGGGTTCGATTCCCGCCGCCTCCATATTTTTAATATATATTTTTATATATTAATTTTTTTATTAACTTCCTTCTAAGAGCTTTCTAAGAAATATTGAGTATATGACGTAATAATTTTTATATTAAAGTAATTCAATTTATATCATAATTATATTAAATTTTATAAATTTCAATTAACATATTTTATTTTTTTATAAAAATTTTTTTCTAATTATTTATTAGACTATTTATTACGCTAAATATTTTAAATTATTTTTTTCAAAAGAATTATGAGTTTTTGAAAAATATACCTAAAAATAATAAATCATATAATATATGAAATTAAAATTTAAATAATGAAATTTAATACATATCTCAATAAATAATCAAAAAAATTAATTTTAACTTCGGTATTAATAAAAAAATAATTTTAATCAAACTAAATAAGATTTTAATTTAATAAAAATAAATTTTTAAGAAATTATAAAAATATTATTCCTTAAAGAATTATAGAAATATCATCCTAATTGTAGCTTATTTTATAATTATATAACTGAATTAAAATACTAAAATAATAGTTAATCAATCTTAATAATCTTATTATTTGACAAAAAATTTTATTTATTAAAAATGATAAAAAATCATGAAAGAAACCACTAAAGATTCTGATGTAGTAGAAACAGAAGAATGGATTTCAGCATTAAAGTCTGTAATTAAAATAGAGGGCCCTAATAGGGCATATTATTTAATAAAAAAAATGATAAAGTTCTTATTACATCACGGAATGAATATCCCCTTATTCAAAAATACAGCATACATTAATACAATACCAAATCATTTTGATTATGATTTTCCAGGAAATATCAAAATTGAAGAGCGTTTGCAATCATTGATACGTTGGAATGCAATGGTATTAGTAATTAGAGCTAATAAAATTGATAATAGTTTAGGTGGACATTTATCAAGTTTTGCCTCATTAGCTCATATTTTAGAAGTTGGTTTTAATCATTTTTGGAGAGCTCCAACCCATAATCATGGTGGAGATTTAATATATATACAAGGTCATTCCTCCCCAGGTATCTATGCTAGAGCTTTTCTTGAAGGTCGATTAACTGAAGAGCAAATGATCAATTTTCGTCAAGAAGTTGATGGTTATGGTTTATCGTCTTATCCTCACCCAAAATTAATGCCAAAATTTTGGCAATTTCCAACAGTTTCAATGGGATTAGGACCATTAACAGCAATTCATCAGGCGCGTTTTTTAAAATATCTACATGCTCGTAAAATCACTAATACAATAAATAGAAAAATTTGGATTTTTTGTGGGGACGGAGAAATGGATGAACCAGAATCAATGAGTGAACTTAGTATGGCCGCTCGTGAAAAACTTGATAATTTAATAATGATTGTAAACTGTAATCTTCAAAGATTAGATGGTCCAGTACGAGGAAATAGTAAAATTATTCAAGAATTAGAAGCTCATTTTTATGGAGTTGGTTGGCATGTTATTAAAGTAATTTGGAGTAGTAGTTGGGATAAATTATTAGAATGTGATCACAATGGTATTCTTAAAAAAATTATGATGGATACTCTTGATGGAGAATATCAAAATTATAGATCCAAAAATAGTGATTTTATACGTAAAAATTTTTTTGGAAAACATCCGGAATTATTAGAAATGATAAAAGAAATGTCAGATGAAGATATTTGGAATCTTACTTTTGGTGGGCATGATTTACGTAAAATTTATTCCGCATTTAAAATGGCACAAAAAAATAAAGATAAACCAACTGTATTGCTAATTAAAAGTATTAAAGGTTATGGATTAGGAGAATTTGGAGAAGCTCGTAATATAGCGCATAACGTAAAAAAAGTTGATAACCAAGGTATAAAAAGTATACGTGATTTTTTTAAATTACCTATTCCGGACTCAGAGTTATCATTAGTTCCATTTTATAAACCATCTATTAATTCCCCAGAAATTCAATATTTAAAAAATTGTAGAAAAAAATTAGGTGGTTATTTACCAAAACGTCGTCAAAAATCTGATGAAAAACTATTAATTCCACCATTAGAAGCTTTCAAAAAAATCCTAGAACCCACTTTAAATGAAAGAAAAATTTCTACTACATATGCTTATGTCCGTATTTTAAATACTATACTTCGTGATAAAAATATTGGAAATCGCGTTGTTCCTATTGTAGTTGATGAGTCACGTACTTTTGGTATGGAAGGTTTATTTAGACAAATTGGAATTTTTAGTCAAGTTGGACAATTATATGATCCAGTTGATAAGGGTCAAGTTATGTATTATCGTGAAGAAAAAAATGGACAAATTCTTCAAGAAGGAATTAATGAGGCTGGAGGTATGGGTTCATGGATTGCAGCCGCTACAGCATATTCTACTAGTAATTGTATTATGATTCCATTCTTTATATTTTACTCAATGTTTGGCTTTCAACGCATAGGGGATTTAGCATGGCTAGCTGGAGATATTCGTGCTAGAGGATTTTTAATAGGAGGAACTTCTGGACGCACAACAATTAATGGCGAAGGACTTCAGCATGAAGATGGTCATAGTCATATATTGGCATCTACAATTCCAAATTGTATACCTTATGATCCAACATTTGCGCATGAAGTAGCGGTAATTATACATCATGGATTACATTGTATGATCTCCAATCAAGAAGATGTATTTTATTACATTACAGTCATGAATGAAAATTATAGTCATCCCGGTTTAAAAAAAGGACAAGAAAAAGGTATTTTAAAAGGTTTATATCTATTAAAAAAACATAATCATGAAAAATCAAAACTAAAAGTTCAATTAATAGGATCAGGGGCTATTTTAAGAGAAATATTGGCTGCTCAAATTTTATTACAAGAATGGGATATAGACTCAGCCATATGGTCGGCTACTTCATTTACTTTATTAGCGCGTGATGGACAAGAAACCACACGATGGAATATGCTACATCCAACTAAAAAACAAAAAATTGCATATATTACTAAATCTCTTGAAAAATCAAATGGACCAATTATTGTTGCTACTGACTATATGCGATTATTTGCGGAACAAATTAGGGCATTTATCCCAAAAGGGAGAATATATAAAGTATTAGGTACCGATGGTTTTGGTTGCTCCGATACCCGTAAAAAATTACGAAATTTTTTTGAAGTAAGTCGATATTATATTGCAATTGCAGCACTTAATTCATTAGCTAAAGAAAATTTAATTAAATTCTCAATAGTTTCTGAAGCAATTAAAAAATATAATATTAATACAGAAAAACAAAGTCCTTTTTCAATATAAATAATATAAGAAAATTTTATAAAATAATAATCATAAATATGAACGAAATAATAATAAAGGTTCCTGATATTGGAGATTTTTCAGAAGTAGAAGTAATAGAATTAATGGTAAAAATAGGTGATACAATAAAAATTGATCAATCTTTATTAGTTGTTGAATCAGAAAAAGTAAGTATGGAAATTCCCTCTAGTCATAATGGTATTGTCAGAGAAATAAAAGTTAAAGTTGGAGATAAGGTTTCTAAAAATTCACAGATATTAATTTTAGAAGAATTCAAGGAAAATAAAAAAAATATTAAATCCTCTCCGGAAAAATTAAATAATTTCTCTAAAATAAATTCTTCGCCATTATCTTTAGAAAATTCTATAAATAATATACACGCATCACCCTCAGTTCGTAAATTTGCTCGTGAAATTGGGGTTGATCTTAAAAAGATTACTCTTCGTACTGGCCCTAAGAATCGTATTTTAAAAGAAGATATTAAAAATTATGTATCCTTAGAAAACATAAAAAAAAAAGAATGTTTATTTTCAGATTTTTTAAAATTTGGAAATATTGAATTTCAACCATTATCACGTATTACAAAAATAAGCGGTCAAAATTTATATCGCACTTGGACCACAATTCCTCATGTAACACAATTTGACGAAGCCGATGTAACTGAATTAGAAAAATTTCGTAAAAATTATAATAATATATCTGAATCCAATGAAAAACTCACCATTTTATCATTTATTGTTAAATCCGTAGCTTATATTTTAAAAAAATATCCAAAATTTAATTCCTCTCTTGATTCGGCTGGTGAAAATTTAATTCTTAAAAAATATTATCATATAGGTTTTGCTGTAGATACAAAATATGGTTTAATGGTACCGGTTATTAAAGACGCAGATCAAAAAACAATTACTCAAATTTCTCAAGAAATTATTAATTTATCTAATCAAGCACGCAAAAATAAACTTAATTTGTCAAATATACAAGGTTCAACTTTTACTATTTCATCTTTAGGGGGGATTGGGGGAACTGCATTTACTCCAATTATTAACTCACCAGAAGTCGCTATCCTTGGAATCTCTAAGATTATATTTAAACCTATATGGAATAATACTAAATTTATACCTAGAATGATGTTGCCATTGTCGTTATCATATGATCATCGAGTAATTGATGGGGCTATGAGCGCTAATTTTTCTAACTCATTAAGTAATATTTTATCAGATATAAGAAAAATTATATTATAATTAAACTTGATAAGTTACTTTTACTTATTTAAAATACTAATTAAATATCATATATTTAAAATTCTAATATTTCACTTAATAAAATAATTTACATACGGAGAATGAAAAATTTTTCTGATAAATCAAACATAAAATGTGATACTGTAGTTTTAGGTGGAGGCCCAGGCGGTTATACTGCGGCATTTCGAGCGGCTGATCTAGGTCAAAAAGTTTTATTAATTGAGCGATATCAATCTCTTGGTGGAGTATGTCTTAATGTTGGTTGTATTCCATCTAAATCATTATTACATATAGCTAAAATTATAACGGAATCAGAGGAAATAAAAAAATTTGGTATTAATTTTTATAAACCAGAAATAGATATTGAGAAATTATGCAATTGGAAAAAAAATATTATCACTAAATTATCAAATGGTTTAAATAAATTAATAAAAGCACGTAATATAATATTAATACATGGCAATGGAATATTTAATTCTGCTAACAGCATAATCGTAGAAACAATTTATAAAAAAATAATTATTTCATTCAAAAATGCAATTATAGCAACCGGTTCCTCTGTTATTAAAATTCAAAATTTTCCATATGATGATCAACGCTTAATTAATTCAACTCATGCATTAGAGCTTAACAAAATTCCAAAAAATATGTTAATTATAGGAGGAGGAATTATTGGGTTAGAAATGTCTTGTATATATAATGCTCTTGGTACAAACATTACAATCATAGAATCTTCTAATCAATTAATTCCATTTGCAGATAAAGATATAATTGAACCATTTAAAAAACATATTAAAAAAAAATATCAAAAAATCTATTTAAATACTAAAGTTAAAAAAATAGAACCTTTTCAGAAGGGATTATTTGTTACATTTGAAATAAATAAAAATAATTCTAATTATTTAGTCAAATCAAAATTTTTTGATATTGTACTAATGGCAATTGGACGATATCCAAATAGTAAAAATATTGGTCTTGATAAAACGGGTATTCTAGTTGACAAAAATGGATTTATATTAGTCAATAAACAACAACGCACTAATATTTCTCATATTTATGCAATTGGAGATGTTTGCGGGACTCCAATGCTTGCTCATAAAGCAATAAGTGAAGCTAAAATAGCCGCTGAAACCATATCTAATTCTAAGGTGAAATTTGATTCATTAGTTATTCCATCAATAGCCTATACTGATCCAGAAATAGCATGGGTAGGATTAACAGAAAATTATGCTAAAATTAATTTTATTTCTTATAAAAAATCTATTTTTCCTTGGTCATTTAGTGGTAGAGCACTTACCTTAAATCGTAAGGAAGGTTTAACTAAATTATTATTTGATCCGAAAACAAAACGTATTCTTGGTGGAGCTATCGTTGGAGTTAATGCCGGAGAATTATTGTCTGAAATTACATTAGCTATAGAAATGGGGGCAAATTTAGAAGATATCGCATTAACCATACACGCGCATCCAACCTTATCTGAGACTTTCATGATTGCATCAGAACTTGGGTTAAATATAGCCACCGATTTATATGTAACAAAAAATGTAACAAAAAATTAAAATATTTATTATAAAATTGTTATCATAAAAATAAATCATAGTGATAGGTGGATTTGAACCACCGACCTCAGCGTTATGAGTGCTGTGCTCTAACCAAACTGAGCTATATCACCAAAATAATAAAAAAAAACATTATAAAAATAATTATATCAAAAAAATTCGATAAATGAAAATACGTTAAAACGTAGATTTTAAAAGATTTAGTATTTTTTGTACGCAATTTTTTTCTAAACAATCAATGATAATTTTTTCATTCATATTACGAAGCCATGTTAACTGTTGTTTTGCTAATTGTCTAGTGGCTATAATACTTTTTTCTTTTAAAGTATTTCGATCAATTAAACCATCTATATATTCCCATGTTTGACGGTATCCTATACATTTCATTGATGGTAAATTTAGGTTTAAATTCCATTTTTTACGTATTTTTTTAACTTCATTAATTAATAAATCTTTATCAATCATTTTATTAAAACGATCTGAAATTCTTTCGTGAAGAATATGACGATTAGATGGTTCTAAAGAAATTAACAATAAACGATAAGGTAATTTTTGTGTAACATTATTTTTATTAAAAAAAAAGACATAGGTTTTCCGGTAATTTCAATAACTTCTAAGGCTCGTTGAATTCTTTGTTTATCTTGTGGATTTAAACGGTTAGCAGTGACTGGATCTAATAATTTTAATTTATCATATAAAACTGATATACCAAATTTATTAATATCAATATTAAATTGCGCGCGCAATTTTAAGTTAGCTGGAGGTAATTTATTTATTCCATCACGTAAAGCTTTAAAATATAACATAGTCCCCCCAACTAATAAAGGTAATTTTTCTTTTTTTAAAATATCTTTAATTGAAAATAATGCATCTTCACAAAATTGAATCACTGAATACGACTTAGTTGGTTCAATAATATCTATTAAATGATGAGGCGTCATCTTCCTTTCAATAATACTTGGTTTATTTGTACCAATATCCATGTCATAATAAACTAAAGCTGAATCAATAGAAATAATTTCACATGGTATATATTTTGATATTTTAAGTGCAATAGAAGATTTTCCAGACGCGGTGGGGCCTAAGATTGCAACTACATATGGTTTATTTTTAACATATTTCATAAAAAATATTTTTATCTAAAAGAAACTTAATGAATTTATTTTTTATAATCTTTTGAAGGGTTTTATATAAAAAATTTATTTTAATCTATAAAATATAATTTTATTAATAAATTTTTTTAAATAATTTTTAAAATATCTTTAATTTTTTAAAAAAGTAGTTTACTATATAATTAAAAATATTGATTACATATAAATTTTATGAAATTCTAAACCTTATAATAAAATATAAAATTAATTGAAAAAAATGTTAATTAATATAATAAGAAAATATAAAATATTTTTATTTTTAATTTTTCCTTTATTTTTTGAAGGGTGTAAAGCTGTTTTATTATCTCCCTCTGGTGATATTGCATTACAACAACGTAATATTATTATTATTTCAATGATTTTAGTATTAATAATTATTGTTCCAGTAATGTTGTTAACAATTTTTTTTAGTTGGTATTACCGATCCTCTAATATTAATGCCACTTATTCTCCGGAATGGGGGGATTCAAATAAATTGGAATATTTAATTTGGTCTATACCAGTACTTATTATACTTATACTTGGTACAATTACATGGATAAGTACACATAAATTAGATCCATATCAACCATTATCTCGTATCAGTAGTAAATATAAAAATATATCACCTAATATAAAACCATTAATAGTAGAAGTAGTGTCACTAGATTGGAAATGGTTATTTTTTTATCCACAACAAGGTATTGCTACTATTAATGAATTAGCTGCGCCAATAAATTATCCAATTGAATTTAAAATTACATCATCCAATATGATGAATTCTTTTTTTATACCCGCATTAGCGGGACAAATTTATACCATGCCAGGAATGGAAACTAAATTACACGCAGTAATTAATAAAATTGGTAAATATGAAGGATTTTCTTCTAATTACAGTGGATTAGGATTCTCTGGAATGAGATTTAAATTTTATGGAATGAATAAAAAAAATTTTAATTTATGGATAAAAAATATCAAAAATAATACTCCTAAAATTATTTTAAATAAAGAAATTTATACTAAACTTTTAAAGCCAAGTCAATATGATCCTGTTTATTATTATGCTAATGTTTTACCTAATTTATATGAATATATTCTTAATAAAAAAGAATAGATTATATAAAATTAATGATAATACCTTTTAAAAATAACATTTTATTTTGAAAATTATAATTTTATGTTTAAAAATATAAATTTTTACCAATTAATATTAGGGCGCCTTACTTGGGATGCAATTCCTTTACATGACCCAATTTTATTAGCAACTTTTTTTATGGTTTTAATAGTTGGTTTAACTATACTTGGCTTAATAACTTATTACCATTTTTGGGGTTATATATGGAAAGAATGGTTTACTAGTATTGATCATAAAAAAATTGGTATTATGTATATTATTCTTGGTTTAATTATGTTATTCCGAGGATTTACAGATGCTGTTATGATGCGTCTGCAACAAGCAATTTCCTTTGGAAATTCTTTTGGTTATTTACCTCCAGAGCATTATAACCAAATCTTTACTGCACATGGTGTAATTATGATATTTTTTGTTGCTATGCCATTAGTTACTGGAATAATAAATTTTATCGTTCCATTACAAATTGGAGCAAGAGATGTCGCGTTTCCATTTTTAAATAATCTTAGTTTTTGGATGACTACTGGTGGAGCTATACTTGTAATGATCTCTTTATTTATTGGAGAATTCGCAAGTACCGGATGGCTAGGTTATCCACCTCTTTCTGGTATTGCTCAAAGCCCAGGAGTTGGAGTTGATTATTATATCTGGTCATTACAAATTGCTAGTATTGGCACATTGTTATCTGGTATTAATATAATTGCTACCATTATTAAAATGCGTGCACCAGGAATGAAATTAATGAATATGCCAATTTTTACGTGGACTGCATTATGCGCTAATGTACTAATTGTTGCCGCTTTTCCTGTGCTAACTTCTGTGTTATTTTTATCGGCGTTAGATCGTTATATTGGTACTCATTTTTTTACCAATGATCTTGGTGGAAATATTATGATGTATGTTAATCTTATATGGATTTGGGGGCATCCTGAAGTATATATTTTAGTTTTACCGGTATTCGGTATTTTTTCTGAAGTAGTGTCAACATTCAGTAGTAAAAGATTATTTGGTTATTCTTCTATGGTTTATGCGACAGTTGTGATCACTTTATTATCTTATATAGTTTGGTTACATCATTTTTTTACTATGGGATCTGGTGCGAATGTTAATGCATTTTTTGGTATAACTACTATGATTATTTCAATACCAACTGGCGCAAAAATATTTAATTGGCTTTTCACTATGTATCGTGGTCGTATACGATTTGAGGTACCTATACTATGGACTATAGGTTTTATGATAACATTTGTTATAGGAGGAATGGCTGGTGTTATATTAGCAGTTCCAGCAGCAAATTTCTTATTACATAATAGTTTATTTTTAGTTGCTCACTTTCATAATGTAATTATTGGAGGCGTATTATTTGGTTTAATGTCTGGAATCAATTACTGGTTTCCAAAGGCATTTGGTTATAAATTAGAACCATTTTGGGGAAAATGTTCATTTTGGTTTTGGTTAATTGGTTTTTATGTGGCATTTATGCCATTATATATACTTGGTTTTATGGGAGTTACTCGTCGTATGAGTCATTTTGAGGATTTCTCATTAAAAATTTGGTTTCAAATTGCCGCGTTCGGTACACTATTAATAGCAATAGGTATTATTAGTTTTGTAATACAATTAATAGTTAGTTATCATAAACGACATATATTAATTGATATTACAGGAGACCCATGGAATGGTAGAACTTTAGAATGGTCCACCTCTTCTCCCCCGCCGGTTTATAATTTCGCATTTATACCATTAATACATCAATCTGATGCCTGGTGGTATATGAAAAAAAATAATTTTAAGTTTCCAAAGGATGAATTTCAAGATATTCTTATGCCAAAAAATACTAATATTGGCATTTTAGTTTCTATTTTCTCTTTAATTATGGGGTTTGCATTAGTATGGCATATGTGGTTATTGACTATAATATCATTTATTATTACACTAATGATAGTGATATATCATACCTTTAATTATAAAAGAAACTATTACATTTCTTCCAAAGAAATCACTTGTATTGAAAAAAAACGTATATTATCATAAGATTATGATACCTAAAACTACTAATAATTTCTCTAAAAATTACTTAAAAAATAAAAAAAATACAAATTATTATATAACTCATACATCAAGTCATGAAAATTCTACTATTTTAGGATTTTGGTTATATTTAATGAGTGATTGTTTAATTTTTTCGTCTTTATTTGCAATTTATGCTGTATTAGGTCATAATTATGCAGGAGGACCAACTGCAATTCAAATATTTCGACTTCCATCAGTTGTCATAAATACAATAATTTTACTATTATCTTCATTAAGTTGTGGTTTCGCAATTATACAAGTACAAAAAAAATATGTAAATTGGGTCATTTTTTGGTTATCAATTACTGTTTTATTAGGTATTTTTTTTGTTATTTTAGAATTAAATGAATTTATTGAATTAATTAATAAAAATTTTGGTCCATGGCGGAGTGCTTTTTTATCATCATTTTTTGTTTTAATAGGTGTACATGGATTACATATTATTTTTGGTATAATCTGGTTAATTACTTTAATTTTACAAATTAAAAAATATAATTTAATTTTAGAAAATCAACGTAGAATAATTTGTTTATCTATGTTTTGGCATTTTTTAGATATTATTTGGATTGGTATATTTACATTTATATATTTAATGGGAATATTGTCGTAGATTAAAATAATTTTTTATAAAAATAAATATGTATACTAAAAAATATAAAAATAATTTTTACAAAGATACTTTTTTCTTTGGAACAATAAAGGATTATATAATTGGTTTTTTTTTATCACTAATTTTAACAGTTATTCCATTTATAATTTCTTTTAATAAAAATAATAATTTTTTAAATGTAAATATTATTAAATTTATAATTTTAAGTTGCGCGATTTTACAAATTATCATTCATATGATCTATTTTCTTCATATGAATATTAAATCTGAAAACGGATGGATTATATTATCGTTTATTTTTACATTAATATTAATAGTAATAATGTTTTTTGGATCAATTTGGGTTATGTATCACTTAAATCATAATATGATGCCTAATATGTAATAAATTTATTTAAATAAAAATTTAACTTATTCTTCCTTGAGTAACTCTTTCGATTCCAGAAAGATCGCGCCAACTTTTTATATTATTAAAACCATATTGAAAAAATAATTTTCTAACTAAATTTGATTGATTATAACCATGTTCTATTAATAATAACCCATCATTCACAAGATATTTTGATGCATTTTTTATGATTTCTTTTATTGATGATAATCCATCGGAATAATCAGTTAAAGCCTTAATTGGCTCAAAACGTAAATCACCTTTATTTAAATGAATATCTCCTTTTGAAATATATGGTGGATTAGAAACAATAATATTAAATAATTTTTTATAATTTTGTAAATTATTATACCAATTACTTTTTATAAATTTAATTGGAATATTATATTTAGTTAATTTTTTTTGTGCATTTTTTTTTGCTATTTTTAAGGAATATTCATTAATATCAGTAGCAATAATTTCAATTTTATTTTTAGAATATACAGCTATTGCGATAGCAATAGCCCCGGATCCAGTCCCTATTTCTAGTAATTTTATTTTTTTTTCAAAATTTTTTTTTATAATTAAATCTACCAATAATTCGGTTTCGGGTCTTGGAATAAAAACATCTGAAGTTATATTTAATACTAATCCATAAAATTCCTTTTTACCGATAATATATGCAATTGGTTCTCCTAATACACGTCTTTGAATTAATTTATTCAAAATATTTATTTCCTGCTTATGTAATTCTTTTTCGTGATTAATAATTAATTCTACTTCAGATAATTTGGTAACATATTTTAATAAAATATTAGTTTCAAATATATTAAGTGATGAATTTTGTTGTAATGTAAAAATAGTATTTTTTTTTAACATAATAAATTTTTATTTTGAGAATAAATTTTCTATTAAATTAGATTGATGCTCTATTAATAATGCATTAATAATTTCTTCTAAATCCCCGTCCATTATATAATCAAGTTTATATAATGTTAAATTAATGCGATGATCCGTCATTCTTCCTTGAGGAAAATTATAAGTACGAATACGCTCACTTCGATCCCCCGATCCAATTAATAATCTACGTATTTCCGCTGTATTAGACTGTTGCTCACGTAATTTAGAGTCTTTAATTCGAGCTGAAAGAATTTTTAATGCAAATGCTTTATTTTTATGTTGACTACGATCGTTTTGACATTGAACAACAATACCAGTTGGAATATGCGTAATACGAACCGCTGAATCAGTTTTATTAATATGCTGTCCACCTGCTCCTGATGCACGATAAGTATCTATTCGCAAATCAGAGGGATCAATATTTATATCTTCAATTTCATCTGATTCAGGTATTACAGCTACTGTACAAGCTGATGTATGAACACGACCTTGAGTTTCTGTTTTTGGTACACGTTGAACCCTATGAACACCGGATTCAAATTTTAATTTTGAATATACGTTCAAACCAATAATACGTATAATAACTTCTTTATATCCCCCAATTTCAGAAAGAGATCTAGATATTATTTCAAATTTCCAATAATTTCGTTCAGAAAATCGTGTATACATTTTCAATAAATCATTAACAAATAATGCAGATTCATCTCCCCCGGTTCCAGCCCGAATTTCTATAAAAATATTCCGTTTATCATTTTTATCTTTTGGTAAAATTAATTTTTTTAACTCTAATTCAATATCAAATATACGTTTTTTTGCTAAATTCAATTCATCTAAAGCAAAATTTTTCATTTCTAAATCATTTAACATTTCTTTTGCTGTTATAATATCCTCATTTATTTTTTTATAATTATTGTAAAGTTCTACAATAGGATATAAAAGAGCATGCTCACGTGCTTTTTTACAATAATCTTTAATATTATTATGAATTTCTTCCTGTGTTAGTAAAAAATCTAATTCTTTTAATCGTTTTGAAAATTTTTCAAGTCTAGAGAGCATTAAAGGTTTCATAATCTTATTGAGTATTAAAAGGAAAAATATAATAATTTTTATAAAAATGTAAATATTAATTAATAAAATATTTTTTTCAATATTATAAATTTCATTTATAATATAAATACATTTTATACAGAATTTTAATTAAATTAATTTTAAAATAAATAAATTTATTTTTTATTTTAATTAAAATATGAAATATTTAATAATATTAACTTAAAAACTTTTTCTAGTGAATATCATAATTATTATAGGATTAATTTTTTTAAACGGAATTTTTTCAATGTCCGAGATTGCAATAATTACATCTAAACGTGTAAGATTAAAAAAATTAATTGAAAAAGGTAGTATTGGTGCTTTATCAGCACTTATTCTTTCTGAAAATCCAATTCATTTTTTTTCAACAATTCAAATTGGTATTACTTTAATTAGTATTTTTAATGGAGCATTTGGAGAGGCATCTTTAGTTGCTTCTCTTACACCTAAAATAGAATTTTTTTCATTAATGAGACCTTATGCGCATGAAATCTCATTAATTATTGTGGTATTTAGTATTACTTTTTTTTCATTAATTTTCGGAGAATTAATTCCAAAACGTATTGCTATGCAATATTCGGAAAAAGTTGCTTCTATAATTTCTCCCTTAATGTTATTTTTATTAAAATTAATGGGGCCATTTGTTAAAATATTAACAATTAGCACTGAATCTATTTTAGATATATTAAATATCAAATACAAAAAAAATGATTTAATAACAGAAGAAGAGATCTCTAAATTATTTCGTGAAGGCGTTGATATTGGAATTTTTAATAAAATAGAATATAACATTGCGTCTCGTGCTTTAAAACTTGATGATCAATGTGTAATAGCCTTAATGACACCTCGTATGAAAGTAAATTTTATTGATATTGATGATGATATTGAAAAAAATTTAATTAAAATTTTCAATAGTTCTTATAATTATTTTCCGGTTTATAAAAAAAGTATTTCTCAAATAATTGGTACTCTGAATACTAAAACTTTATTTAAAAAAATTATTTTTAATCGTTCAATTATAAATATTGATATTGCTTCTGCTGTACAACCTCCATTATTTATACCGGAAACAATTAGCATCATGCAACTGCTAGAAACACTTAAAAAAAATAAATCCGAATTATCATTGGTAATTGATGAATATGGTGAAATTGAAGGAATAATTACTATTAACGATATAATTCATTCTTTAATAGAAGATATATCAGATAATATCTATCAAGAAGAAATAGAATTTTGTGAAGATGGATCTTGGATAATAAATGCTAGTATGACATTTGATCGATTTCAGGAATTATTATCAACTCAAGTAAATTTTCCAATAAAAAATTCTAGAAATTATCATACATTAGCTGGTTTTGTAATGACATTTCTTGGTCATATCCCAAGAATATCAGAAAATTTTACATGGAAAAATTTAAAAATAGAAGTAATTGATATGAATAATAATCGAATAGAACGTCTTTTAATAACTATATTAAAAAATAAAAAATAAATATTAATTAATTTTTATATTAAATTTAATAATTTATTAAAAGTTTTACTAGGACGCATTGCATTATTTATTAATTTATTAATTGGCATAAAATAACCACCAATGTTTACTGATTTTCCTTGAATATCTTTAAATTCTTTAATAATTTTATTTTGATTCTTCATTAAAGCATTAAAAAAAGGAGTAAAGAAATAATTTAAATCTTTATCTAATTTTTGTGTTATTAATGCTTGTGCCCAATATATTGTTAAATAAAATTGACTTTCTCTAGTATCTAATTCATTAACAATCGGTGATGGTAATTTATTGTAATCAAGTAATTTGTTAATAGCTATTTCTAATGTTTTTGAAAGAATATTAGCTTTTTTATTATTTGTTTTTATAAAAAGACATTCCAAAGAAGATAATAAAGCTAAAAATTCGCCTAATGAATCCCACCTTAAATGATTTTCTCTTAAAAATTGCTCAACATGTTTGGGGGCAGAACCACCGGAACCTGTTTCAAATAAACTTCCACCAGATAATAATGGAATAATGGATAACATTTTAGAGCTAGTGCCTAATTCTAATATTGGAAATAAATCAGTTAAATAATCACGTAAAACATTTCCTGTTACAGAAATAGTATCTTGACCATTAATTAAGCGTTTTAATGTAAAATTCATGGCATCAATTTTAGACATAATTTGAATATTTTTTATATCTTTTATATTATATTTTTTAAAAAACGATCTAATTTTTTTAATTATCTCGAATTCATGTGGACGCTTAGTATCTAACCAAAATATTGTTGGTATATTAGTTTGTTTTGCTCGATTAATTGCTAATATAATCCAATTTTTAATTGATTCATCTTTTGTTTGACATACTCTCCAGATATCACCTTTTTTAACATGTTGCTCAATTAAAACATCATTATTATAAATATCAACAATTCTAGCTATACCGTCGTAAGGAATTTTAAAAGTTTTATCATGTGAACCATATTCTTCAGATTTTTGAGCCATTAATCCAATATTTTGCACTGTTCCCATTATTGATGGATCTAAATTATTTTTTTTACAAAAATTAATAATTTCTTGATAAATTTTAGCAAATGTACTATCAGGAATAAGAGCTTTAGTTTCTTTTTCATTACCAATTTTATCCCACATTTTCCCTCCATTTCGTATCATAGTAGCCATAGAAGAATCGATAATTATATGATTTGGTGCATGTAAATTACTAATTCCTTTTTTTATATCAACCATTGCAAATGAAGGCCCATTAATATTGCATTTTTTTATATCATACATTATTTCCTCATATTTATTTTTTGGTAAAATTTTTATTTTATTGAATAAGCTACTTAAACCATTATTTATATTAATATTTAATTTTTTAAATATTTTTTCATGTTTTATAAAAACATTTTTATAAAAAGTTTTTATTGCATATCCAAAAATAATTGGATCTGACTTTTTCATCATAGTGGACTTTAAATGTAATGATAATAAAAGATCATTTTTATGTGCATGTTTTATTTGATTTTCATAAAAATCACATAATAATTTTTTACTTAAAAATGAGCTATCAAGGATTTCATCTTTTAATAATGATATTTTTTTATTTAAAATAAGAATTTTTTTATTACTATACAGTAATTCCATTCTAATATTACAAGATTTATTTAATGTAATGCTTTTTTCATTAGCATAAAAATCACCTTTATTCATACACGAAACATGCGTCTTAGAATTAGGGCTCCATTTTTTTATATAATATGGATTTTTACGTGCATGGTTTTTAATTGATACCGGTATTCGACGATCTGAATTACCTTCTCTTAATATTGGATTAACTACACTGCCGATTAATTGAGAATATTTTATTTTTATTAATTTTTC
Source organism: Candidatus Profftella armatura (Diaphorina cf. continua) (assembly GCF_016593155.1). GTDB lineage: Bacteria > Pseudomonadota > Gammaproteobacteria > Burkholderiales > Burkholderiaceae > Profftella > Profftella armatura_A. The sequence goes on from NZ_AP023215.1 coordinate 230,812, forward strand.
TTTTTCAGTTTTAGGATTTTCGGGAAAATCAGGAATCTTATAACCATGTAATTGTAATTCGGAAATCACATTAATTAATTGTGGTAATGATGCGCTAATATTTGGTAATTTAATAATATTGATATATGGTTTTATAATTAATTGACTCAATTTATATAAATCATCTGAAATTTTTTGATCTTCTCTTAAATAAGAAGAAAATTTAGATAATGTTCTAGCAGCTATTGAAATATTACTACTAATAATTTCGATAGCCGCTGGTTTAGTAAATTTTTTAATAATAGGAAAAAGAGAATAAGTTGCTAACATGGGTGCTTCATCAGTTAATGTATAAAAAATAGTTGATCTATTAATAGTCATTATTTTATAAATCCTTTGTATTTTTAATTATTCTGAATAATTTAAATTGTTTTATAAAATCAGAATTTGAATTTTTTTGGAGAGAGAGGGATTTGAACCCTCGATAAGTTTTTTAACTTATACACGCTTTCCAGGCGTGCGACTTAAACCGCTCATCCATCTCTCCTTGATTATAAATTTTAAAAAATATAATTAAATATATAATTAATATTATTTAAATTTAAGAATGAAAAATTATATATTTAATTAATTTAAATTTTATGGATTACTATTTTTTTCTTTTTCAGTTGATGAATTGTTTTCTAATTCTAATGTATTGGCTGGAATTATTGCTGTTGCTATTGTTGGGTCTTCTTCTGTGCTATGAATTACAGTAATACCTTTAGGTAATTTTATATTCGATAAGTGAATAGATGTATTTACTTCCATTTTTTCTAAATTAATTTCTATAAATTTAGGTAAATCCTTAGGTAAACAAGAGATATATAGATCAGATATTACATGACTTATTATACAAGAATGTAATTTTATAGCAGGTGATATTTCTGAATTTATAAAATGTAAAGGTACTTTTACATGAATTTTTTTTTCTGTATCAACGCGTTGAAAATCCGCATGTAAAACTAGTTTTTTATATGCGTGTAATTGAAAATTACGCAATAAAACTAATTCAACTTTTCCATGAATTTCAAGATTTAATATAGAAGAATGAAAAATTTCTTTTTTTAATGCATAATATATCATATTATGATTCATTATTATTTTAACAGGATCTTTATTTCCTCCATATATAATACCAGGTATTTTTCCTATTTTACGTAAATTTCGACTAAAACCAGTTCCTTTTTTTATGCGTTTAAATGCAATAATTTTCATTTTTTATTTTTCCTTTAATTCTTTATAAGAAAGAAATTTTATAATATAAATATTATTAAATTTATAATATAAATATTATTAAATATGCAAAGTTTTATTAATTAAACATTCATTAAAATAAAAATTATAGACTCAAAAAAATTGAATATTTTTAAGATATTAATAATAATTATTATTTACATAATAATTATTATTAATATGAGAGGTATTTATAAAGAAATTTTATTATTTTATAAAGAATTCAGGGGAAGAAGGATTCGAACCCTCGAATGCTGGAATCAAAATCCAGTGCCTTAACCAACTTGGCTATTCCCCTATATTCATTTTTTAATATTTAATACTTAAAATATATTTTAAAATATATTTATTTATAATATTAAAAATATTAAAATAATAATATTAAAAATATTAAAATAATAATATTAAAAATATTAAAAATATTAAAATAATAATATTAAAAATATTAAAATAATAATATTAAAAATATTAAAAATATTAAAATAATAATATTAAAAATATTAAAATAATAATATTAAAAATATTAAAATAATAATATTAAAAATATTAAAATAATAATATTAAAAATATTAAAAATATTAAAATAATAATATTAAAAATATTAAAATAATAATATTAAAAAATGAATATAGGAAAAAATAATTAAAAATATTTCCAATAATTTTTGAAAACTTCTTAAAAATTTTTCAATTTTATAAGAATTTTTGAATTTTGTCAATTTATTAAAATTAAAATGAAAAATAATATGTTTTATAAAATTTAAAAACTTTAAAAAAATTCTTTATGAAAAATGGTTAAAAAAAATAAAATAGAAATTAATAAATTTGATAAAAAATTTTTTTCTAATACTATTATTTCTTGGCAAAGAAAATATGGTCGACATATGTTACCATGGCAAAATACAAAAAATATATATTATATATGGTTATCTGAAATAATGTTGCAACAAACTCAAGTTAATACTGTAATTCCATATTATCAACGTTTTTTAAAAAAATTTCCAAATATAATGTCCTTAGCACAGGCTAAATTAGAAAAAGTAATGGAATTATGGAGTGGACTTGGATATTATTCTAGAGCTAGAAATTTACATATTTGTGCTAAACATATTTTTTTTAAGTGTAATGGAATTTTTCCAAAAGATTTTATTTCATTAATAAATTTACCTGGAATTGGACAATCAACCGCTTCTGCTATTAGGGTATTTGCTTATGGAAAAAGAAATGCTATTTTAGATGGAAATGTTAAACGTATTCTTATAAGAGTTCTAGGAATTAATTGCTCTTCGAATATCAAATTTATCGAAAAGAAATTATGGTATTATGCTATTAATTTATTACCGAAAGAAAATATAGAAATATATACTCAAGGCCTAATGGATTTTGGTTCAATAATTTGCGTGCGAATTAAACCTAAATGTGAAATTTGTCCTTTGAAATTATGTTGTATAAGTTATAAAACTAAAAAAATAAATAATTTTTTAATTAAAAGAAAAAATATCAAAAATCATTCTATTATGATGTTTATAATTATTGATGATGATTATGTGCTTTTTCAAAAAAGATCAAGTAAGGGTATTTGGGGAGATTTATTATCTTTTCCAGAATATATATTAAAAAATAAAATTATTAATTGTTTAAATGATAATTTAAAAAATTTTATTGATCTTGAAATTAAAAAATTTGTATCATTATTTGGGATTATAAAAAATTATTTAATATTACCTAAAATTTTTCATAAATTAACACATTTAAAATTTAACATTATACCTTGTCAAATTTTTTTAAAAAAATGCTTCTTGAAAGAAAAAAAAAATAACTTTATATGGTATCCAATAAAAAAAATAAAACATTCTCCTATTCCTGCACCAGTAAGAAAAATATTTTCTCAAATATTAAAAAAATAATTTTTATATACAAATTTAATCTCTTATTATTTTTTTATATTTATTTGTACGGGTATCAATTTCAATTAAATTATTTTAATTTACAAATAATGAATTTAAAATAACATAATAATATTTTTTAATTGTATTTTCAATTTTAATTTTTTTAAAAATATTTCTAGAAGTATTTTCTCTGACAGTGGGTTCTGAATATATAACTTTTCGTATTATTGTGGCGGGTAATTCAATTGTAATAATTTTTTCTTGGTAAAAAATACCCTCATATTCCATATCATTTTTAAAAAATTTTAAGATATTTCTAATATTTTTAATTTTTAATTCATATTGTTCGTAATTTTTATTTATAAATATATAAAATGGATTGTAAAATATAGATAATTCATTGGTTTTTTTTAAAAATAATTACATTAATTTTTTTATCACCACGAAAAATATTTTTTATAAATTTATTTGTTAAAATATTTTTTATTTTCCATTTATAAGTAAAATCATTTCGACATGATCTATGAATATCTGAACGTAAAACTATCATTGGTTTATTTTGAAACAAAATAACGTTTTCAACTCGAACTTCTTTTACTAATTTCATACTATGAAATAATAATTATTTAGATTGGTATATTTATTTTAAAATTTAATATATAATTTTATTAATATTATATAATTTTTTTATGAGGATAAATATTTCAAACAAAAGATTTTTTTAAAAATTAAATTTGAATAAATGAATCTTTTTTTTATAAAATTAAGATTACAAAATTTTAAAATTTTATTTGAGACATAAAAAAAGGGGGTATATGTATTATTAATTTTCCGTATTATGCATTAATCACTGATAATATTTTATTAAAGGTAATATTTCAGCGATGAGGTTACTTAAATTTATCCATATAAATAATAGATAATATTGTGATATTTTTATAATTAATATAATTATATGGAGTTTTAAGAGAAAAAATTAAATTATTATATTATAAATTATATTATAAATTTCGTTTTTTTAAATTTATAGTTTTTATTATGTTAATTTTAAATATTTACGTTATATATATTTTAAAAATCACATTTAATTATAATTTTTGTACAAATACAGTTAAAACTATGTACATTATCTATATTTATAATGTTGAAAATATTTTATTTATTAACTAATTATCGATCTAAATACTAAAAAATCTATAACTAAAAAAAAATTGTTAAAGATATTTTTTATTATTTTTTAAATTAAAAATTTTCCTTTTTTTTTATTAAAATTTTTATTAATATATAATAAAATATTTTTCAATTTTTAAATTAAAAATGATTAAAATATCAAAAAATAATAAAGAATACAGTTTCAATAAATTTATTAATACAATTCAATATAAATTTATAGGTGATTCACCAATTGTATGGATGTTTTCTGGGCAAGGGTCTCAGTATTTCAATATGGGAAAAACTCTTTATAATAAAGATGTTACTTTTCGATATTGGATGGAAAAATTAGATACAATATCTATTAAATATATTGGTCAATCAATTATAAAAATTCTTTATAATAATGAGTTTTCTAAAACTGAATTTTTTAATCAAACCTTATATACGCACCCGGCTTTATTTATGTTTCAATATGCTATGTCTCAAACTTTATTAGCTCAAGATTTTAAAATACCTGATATTTTATTTGGTGCTAGTCTTGGAGAATTTATAGCAGCTGCATTTGCAAATATTACAGAAGTAGAGGAAAGTTTATTTGATATTATTAAACAAGCATTTTTATTTGAATTTTATTGTAACAACGGAGCGATGATTTTAGTAATTGATTATATTAATAATTCTTATATTAATTCGATATTTTATGATAAGTATCAATATGAACTTGCTGCTATAAATTTTGAACGTTGTTTTGTTGTTTCTGGATTGTATAATAAAATTACAAAAATTATAAAATTTTTAAAAGAAAAAAAAATTACATATCAAATATTACCAGTATCAACTGCCTTTCATTCTTCGCATATTGATATTATAAAAGATAAATTTAATTTAATTTTTAAAAATAGAATTATTAAAAAATCTACTATACCGATAATATCTTGTGCATATTTATCGTTAAATGAAGTAAATAATATTAAGTTTTTTTCTGGGGATTATTGGTGGAATATAATAAGAAAACCAATACAATTTAGTAGAGTTATTACGGATTTTCAAAAAAAATATCCAAAAGCAATTTATATAGATTTAAGTCCATCCGGAAATATGGGAACATTTATTAAATATAATTTATGTATAAAAAAAAGAAATAGAGTTATTCAAATTGTAGATCCTTTTAATAAAAATATAATTAATATAGGTTTAGCTAAAAAAAAATTAAAAATTTTAATTAATTCTTAAGATTTTAAAATAAATTTTTATTTATAAATTTTTATATATAGATTGAAATTTTATTTTGAATTAAATAATAAAATTCAATAAAAATTATTTTTTTTATATAAATATATTTTATTATATTTAAAAAAATTGTTTTGATAATATTTTTTTGTTAATATAATATTGCTATTATTTTTTATATTATAATAACTTCATTGAATTAGTCTTCATTAAAACATTAATTTAATTATAAAAAATTCACTATTTTAAATAAATATTTAGCGTAATTTTTTTTTTATATATCTATCTTTAGATATTTATATATTAATGAATTTTTTAAAAAAATTACTAATTAAATAAATATTTAGCGTAATTTTTTTTTATATATCTATCTTTAGATATTTATATATTAATGAATTTTTTAAAAAAATTACTAATTAAATAAAAATATTTATATTTTTATTTTTTATATTTCAAGAAATCTTATAAATCGCGCTTTTTTTTAAAGCATTTTTAGTAAAACCCATCAGGTTTTTATATTAATATAAAACCTGCTTGATTTTTGTGTATTTTAAAATGAAAACTTTTCAAAAACTAAGAGATATTGAAACAGCAATTTTACAAGCCACTTCACACTCTATTACTAATACTAAAGAAAATATAACATCATTAAGTATACCAGAGCCTATAGCTATAATAGGTTTATCTGGAATGTTTCCAAAAAGTAAGTCAGTAGATGTTTTTTGGAAATCATTAGATTCTGATATTTCTTTAATTGAAGAAATACCAGAAAGTCGTTTTAATTGGCGACATGTATATGATAAAAAGTTTATGAAGGAAAATTATAGTAAATGGGGTGGATTTATACCAAATATCGATGAATTTGACGCTCATTTCTTTAATATTCCACCGGGAGAAGCGATTATTATGGATCCCCGGCAGCGTTTATTATTAATGTCGGTATATCAAACTTTAATTGATGCTGGTTATAATCCAAAATCTTTAAAAAAAAGTAATACAGGTGTATTTATTGCAATTCAAGAAAACGAATATTTACAAATATTAAAGGATGCTAATATTGATATTAATGAATGGTATTCACAAAATTGCTTATTAGCTAATAAAATTTCTTATTATTTTGATTTTAGGGGTATTAGCGATATTATTGATGCTCAATGTCCTGGATCAGCTGTTGCAATTCATAGAGCCGTGAATTCTTTACGAAATAAAGAAATTGAACAAGCAATAGTTGGCTCTGTTAATATTTTATTGCGCCCAGAACCATTTATATTATTATCTTCAGTTAAACAATTAAGTTCAACTAATACAGTTAATTCTTTTGGACCATATGCAGATGGTCATATTCGAGCAGAAGGTGTATCTAGTGTCTTACTTAAACCTTTATCTAGAGCAATACAAGATGGTGATTTAATTTATGCATTAATTAAAAATTCCTCAGTAAATTATAATGGTCAAGGTGGTGGATCAATTTCCGCCCCAAATGCAGAGAGTCATATTAATCTTATTCAAGATTGTTATCAAAAAGTAAATATTGATCCAAGAGATATTAATTATATTGAAGCTCAAGGAATGGGAAATGTTTTGGCGGATTTAACTGAATGGAAATCTTTTAACTGTGCTCTAAAAAATATAGCAAAACAAAATAAAATAATACTTGAAGATAAAACTTGTTATATTAGTACAATAAAACCCATGACAGGGCACATGGAATCTGCTTCAGGTTTAGGTGCGTTATTTAAAGTAATACGAAGTATGCATACTAAGTTAATTCATAAAATTATTGGTTTTAAAGATTATCATCCAGACATGGATCGTGAAAACCAACCTTGTTTAATAGCTAATAAAACAATTTATTGGTTAAAAAATAAGAATAATACCCGATTAGCAGGTATACATTGCTACGGAATGGGGGGGACTAATTCTCATTTATTAATTGAGGAATATAAACGAGAAATATTAGATATTGATAAAGATATAGTTCCAGTGTTAATTATAATATCAGCTAAAACTAAATCTAGTTTAATAATTATGACTAAAAAATTATATAATTTTTTAGCTAAAAAAAATAAAAAATATCGTTTATCCGACATTGCATTTACACTTCAAGTTGGGCGTGAGGCAATGAAGTATAGAATTTCCTGGGTTATTGAATCATTACAAGAATTATTGGTTGCATTAAAAAAATTTTTTGAATCTAAAAAATTTAATATTTTAGATTATATGATACCAGTATATTATGGAGTACTTGAAATTCCATGTACATTACAAAAAAAATTATTAAATATTGAAAATTTTCAAAAAAAAAAATATACAAAAACTGATCTTTGTGAGATTGCATCTCTTTGGATAGATGGAAAATTTTATTCTTGGCATTTACTTTATACTAATAAAAAGTTATATCGTATTCGATTACCTGGATATCCATTTGAAAAACAAAGATATTGGATAAATAATCATTGTAAAAATTTATATAATCAAGAAAAAATTTCTCAAAATATTAAATCAGCTACATTTTTAATTAAAAATAAGAAAGATAATATCTTAGAAATTAAAGAGTATATTATCAAATATATTTCTGATATGCTACAAAAACCTCAATCTACAATTGATATTAATCAACATTTATATAACTTTGGAATAGATTCTATTTTTACTGTAAGATTGTTGCGAAATATTTCACAAAAATTTAATATAGAAACAAAAGGAAGAGATTTATTAAAAAACCCTACTATTAATAAATTATCTAAATATTTTGGAGAAATTTTAAATTCCCCTTCTATATTAATAAAATCAGAAAAAGAAAAAAAAAATAAACATTTAAAAGAGTATATTGATTATAAATACTCTAAAAAACAATTTCCACTTTCTGAAAATCAAAAAGGTTTATGGGTATTACAAGAAATTGCACCAAATATGAGTGCTTATAATATTCCTATATGCTTTCATATAACGCGAGAAATTAATTCAGATATATTACAATTAGCTTTTTTATGTACTTTACAAAAATATCCTATATTAACCAGTATATTTTTTCAAAAAAATAAAAAAATTATACGAGAAAATAAATTAGATAAAAATATAATTATTCAAAAAAGGGACGTAAGTTTTATTAAGGATAAGAAAAAAATATTTGAATATATAAAAACTATTATTAAAAAACCATTTAAACTTGATAAAGGTCCATTAGTACGATTATATCTTTTAAAGGGTATAAATGATTATTATTTATTATTTAATATACATCATATAATCTTTGATGGTAAGTCATTTTTACCAACTATTAGTTTTTTTATAAAAACATATAGTAAATTATTAGATGCCAATAAAGATGATACTAAATTAATAGTATTGAATTCTAAAATTAATTCTGATGATATATACGAAAAATTTGTATCATGGGAATCTGATATGTTAAATGGAGTAGAGGGAAAGAAATATCGTAATTATTGGCTTAAACAATTAAAAAATATTTCTTCTATTGAATTATTTACTGATTACCCTAGATCTACTGCTCGACTTTTTGAAGGAGAGGTGTATTCTTGTAAACTTAATTCATCCTTAAGTTATGAAATTAAAAATTATGCAAAAAAGCAAAATTTTAATTTATCTTCATTTTTTTTAGGGGCATTTAATATATTAATTTCTCAATATACTGGAAAAAATGAAATAATAATTGGTATGGTAGAAATGGGGCGTTCACAGGAAATTTTTGAAAATTCTGTTGGTTATTTTATAAATATGTTACCTATACGTATTAATAATTTAATGTATTCAAAAGAATCATTAAATAAATTTATTAATAGAGTGCAATTTATTATAGCTGACGCAATAGATAATTCGGCTTATCCTTTTTCATTGATGGTTCGTGATTTACGTATAAAATCTAATATTAATTTTTCTCCTATTTTTCAAATTGCTTTTGAATATCAAAATGCATTTTCTAAAAATGATTTATTGGAATTTAATAAGCGTTTTAGAAAAAATTTTTCAATAACCATGATTGAAGAAATTATGCAATTAGGTGAATATGAATTAGTTTTAGAGATTAGAGAGGAAATAGATAATTTTATTTTAAATTTTAAATATAATCCTACTTTATTTAAGGCATTCACTATTACTCGAATGAGTGAACATATAGTTCATATTATAAAAGAAATAATAAAAAATTCTAATTTAATTATATCAGAATTTTCAATTCTATTAGATAAGGAATATAAATTATTAGAAAAATGGAATAAAACTATAGTTGATTATCCAAAAGAACTTTGTTTTCATCATTTTTTTGAAAAACAAGCACATATTTCCCCAAATTCTATCGCTGTAATTTTTAAGGAAAAAAAATTAACTTATTTTGAATTAAATGAAAAAAGTAATCAGTTAGCTTACTATCTTTATGATATATGGAAAAAAGATTTATTTCAAAAAAATAAATTAGTTGCTGTATGTGTAAATCGTTCGTTAAATATGACTATAATCTTTCTTGGTATATCTAAATCTGGAGCATGTTGGTTACCAATAGATCCCTTATATCCAGATGAAAGATTATGTTTTATGTTAAATGATAGTAAAGTGGATATGATTTTAACAGAAAAAATTCTATTGAAAAGACTACAAAATCTTTCTAATAGAAAAAAAATAAATAACTCTATTGCTATTATTGAATTAGATAATATACAAAATAATCTTTTAAGAAATAAATCAACTTTACTTCCTAAGGTTAATTCAAAATCTTTAGCCTATATAATATATACATCTGGAAGTACTGGTACTCCTAAAGGGGTTATGGTAAAACATCGTTCGTTAACTAATTTTTTATTATCAATGGCTAATAAACCAGGATTTTCTTCTGAAGATCGTTTATTATCAGTAACTACTTATTGTTTTGATATAGCTTATTTGGAATTATTTTTACCATTAATTACTGGTGGTTGTTGTTGTATTTGTCCATCAGAAAAATTAAATGATGCGATAGAATTAAAAAAAGAGATTAAAAGATTGCAACCAACTATAATGCAAGCTACTCCATCAACTTGGACTATGCTTTTTTCTTGGAAATGGAAAAATACAGAAAATTTAAAAATATTGTGTGGAGGTGAATCCTTGCCATTATTTTTAAATAATAAATTTTTGGAGACTGACAGTGAAGCTTGGAATATGTTTGGTCCAACTGAAACTACTATTTGGTCTATTATCGCGTGTATTAACACTATAAATAAAAATAATGATTTTTTAAAAAAAAGTAATAATATTTTTATTGGAAAACCAATAGCAAATACACAAGTTTTAGTTTTAGATAGCATTGGGAGATTAAGTCCAATAGGTATACCGGGTGAATTATGTATTGGGGGAGATGGATTAGCTAAAGGTTATTTAAATAATTTATCATTAACTTCTCAAAAATTTATTACTTTTTCTTTTAGGGATAAAATTAGAGTTTATAAAACTGGTGATTTAGTTCGTTGGTCGGAAAATGGTATGTTAGAATATTTAGGTAGATTAGATCAACAAGTCAAAATTTTAGGATATAGAATTGAGCTTGGTGAAATAGAAAATATTTTAAACAAGCATACAAAAATTAAAAAGAGTGTAGTAATTGCTCGTAATCAACAAAATAATAAACAATTGATTGCTTATTATACTAAAAAATACACAGAACAAATTCCCCCAGAAGAACTAAAAAAATATCTTCAAAAATATTTACCATTTTATATGATTCCAGCTATATTTATAAATATAGCTGATATTCCATTATTAGCTAATGGTAAAATTAATCGTAATTCATTAATTACTCGTGAAATTATTATTAATCAGGATAATTCGTTAGAGTTAAAAAAAAATATTAAAACTAATAAAATTATTAATAATAAGAAAAATGATAATATATTAAAATCAAAGATTCAATATAAATTACTGAATATTTGGTGTGATTTACTAAATATTAAGGGAATAAAAGTTTATGATGGTTTCTTTTCTATTGGAGGAAATTCAGTATTATCAGTAATATTAGCACAAAAAATTAGTAAAGATTTTAATATTAAATTTTATGCATCGGATCTTTTTAAATATTCAACAATAGAGGATATTTCTTTATATATTTGTGATTACTTTCAGCAAAATAATGAGTCAAAAATTATTAATTCAAAAATATCTACATTAAAAAAAAATCAATCAAAAATTAGAAAAATAGTTTCAGATGATAAAATTGTTAATAGTTTTGATGATTATGAAGATTGTCTTGCTATTATTGGTATTTCTTGTAATGTACCTGGAGCAAAAAATTATAGAAAATTTTGGAAAAATTTATGCGCAGGAAAAGAAAGTTCTACTAAATTATCATTAGATGTATTACGAAAATTTGGTGTGCCTAATAATATACTTAATGATAAAAATTTTATACCTATACAATATAATATTGAAGGAAAAGATCTTTTTGATCCAGAATTTTTTAATATTTCCTCTAAAAATGCTATGTTTATGGATCCACAATTTCGCAAATTATTAGAACATTCTTGGGGTGCGGTAGAAGATTCTGGGTATATTTCTAATCAAATTCCAGAAACAGCAGTTTTTATGTCAGTTAGTAATAATTTTTATAAAACTTTATTATATAATTCTGAGATGGTTGATAATAAAGATGAATATTCATCATGGATTTTAAATCAATCTGGAACTATTTCAACCATGATTTCTTATCAACTTGGATTTAAAGGACCTAGTGTATCAATACATACAAATTGTTCTTCAACATTATCTGGGTTATATTTAGCAAAACAGAGTTTACAATTAAATGAAGTAAAATATGCTTTAATTGGTGGTGCTAGTTTATTTCCAATACCAAATATTGGTCATACTTATATACCAGATATGAATTTTTCTAGCGATGGTCATTGTAAAGCTTTTGATTTTTCTGCAGATGGTCTTGTTGGAGGGGAAGGTGTTGCCGTAATAATGGTGAGAAAAGCTATTGATGCTATTAAATCCGGTGATCATATTTATGCAATAGTAAGAGGAATTTGTATAAATAATGATGGATCTGAGAAATCTGGTTTTTATACACCAGGAATAAAAGGACAAACAGAAGTTATTACAAAAGTATTAAATAAAACAGGTATTAATCCTTTGAGTATTTCATATATTGAGGCACATGGAACTGGTACAAAATTAGGTGATCCAGCTGAAATTATTGCTTTAAATGATGCATATAAAAAATATACTAATAAAAAACAATTTTGTGGAATTGGTTCTGTGAAGTCAAATATTGGTCATTTAGATACAGTTTCTGGTTTAATAGGTCTTATTAAGTTAGCGCTTAGTCTAAAATATCACAAAATTCCACCATCAATTAATTATAATAAACCAAATCCTGAAATTAAATTTGAATCAACTGCTTTTTATGTTGTTGATCGTTTAATTAAATGGCCGGGTAATAATATACCTCGAGCTGGTATTAGTTCTTTTGGAATTGGTGGAACTAATGCGCATGCTATTCTTGAGCAATATAAAATTGCATTAGAAAATAATAATTTTACCAATTTTAAAAATACACAAATTATAATTTTATCAGCTAAAACTAATATACAATTATTAAAAATTGCTAAAAATTTAAAAAATTATTTAGAAAAAGAAATTATAATTGATTCTCAATATTCTCCTCAAATTAATTTAGAAAATATAGCATTTACTTTGCAAACCGGAAGAAAAGCAATGAATTGGCGCGTAGCTTTTGTTGTTAATAGTATAGAAATTTTATTAAATAAATTAAAAAAATTTATTTCTGGTAAAAATATTTTTGAAAATTATTTTTATGGAAAAATAAAATTTGAAAAACCTATTGTTATTAACAATAATATTAATAATTATCAAGATTGTGAATATTTTAATAAAATTGCTTCTGATTGGGTTTCTGGTTCTTTATTTGATTGGTTAGAATTACACAAAAATAAAAAATTAAATCGTATTAGTCTTCCAACATATCCATTTAAAAAAGAACATTATTGGGTTGAAATTCCTAAAAATAAAAAAAAAGAATTTAATTCGCGGGATTATAATTTTTTATATAAACCATATTTTTATATTAATAAAAATAAAATCATTGATTACAAAAAAGTTATAATTTCTTATCCGAAATGGTGTGTTCAAAACATCACTTCTTTAGTTAAAAATTCTTCGAATTTATATTTTAATAAGTATTTAGTTTTTATATGTGGATTAAATATAGAAAATTTTAATAAAATTAAATCTCAAATGATTGATAGTCAATGTATTTCATTACAATTAAATAGTAATGATACATTAATACAACAATATACTGACGTATGTTTAAAAATTTTTAATTATATTAAAAATATTATTTCAGATAATATTAATTTAATATTAATACAGTTAATATTAGTAGATCGTCATGCGCAATCTATATTTTATGGGGTAGGAGGATTATTAAAAACAGCACAATTAGAAAATCCTAATATAATTTCTCAAATTATTGATGTTGGAGATAAAAATACCTCTAAATTTATAATAAAAAAAATAATAGAAAATAGATATTTTTTAAAAGATTTTTTTATTCGTTATCGAAAAAATAGAGAAAAAATTATATGGAAAATATTTAATGATTATGACAAAGATAATTTAATTTTACCTTGGAAGGAAGGTGGAATTTATTTATTTAGTGGAGGAGCAGGAAATCTTGCTTTATTATTTTCCGAAGAAATTATTAATAAACTTAGATCTGTTACATTGATTTTAGTGTATCGATCTAAATTAACATTAGAGCAAGAAATGCGTATAACTAATCTTAGACATAATAAAAATATTTCTATTATTTTATATAAATATGATGTAAATTTTTTACAAAACGTTAATTTAGTAGTACAGGATATTATTAAAAAATTTAAAAAATTAGACGGGGTAATACATTTTTCTGGATCTATTCATGATAACTTTATTCTTAAAAAAAATACAGAAGAATTTAGAACTGTACTTTATAACAAGATAGCGGGAGCATTTAATTTAGATTACGCAACACGTAATTTAAATATTGATTTTTTTATTCTTTTTTCATCAATAGCAAGTATTATTGGTAGTGTTGGACAAGCAGATTATTGTGCTGCTAATGGTTTTTTAGATGCTTTTGCTCATGAAAGAAATATTCGTGTAAAACTAGGAAAAGCAAAAGGAAAAACATTATCTTTAAATTGGCCGCTATGGAAAGATGGTGGTATGCGCATTAATAAAATTAATGAAAATATAGTAGAAGAAAATTTTGGAATTAAGGCTATAAGCAAAAATTTTGGTTTGATAAGTTTTTATCATAGTTTATTATCAAAGCATGCTCAGATATTAATATTAGAAGGAGATAAAAATATTTTAGAAAAATTACTTACATTTAAAAAACCAAACATTAAAGATATAAAAAAAATACCAGAAAAAATATTTAATAATCATAATTATGATTTAAAACAAAAAATTATTTTTCAATTAAAAATATTATTATCTAAGATACTAAAAACTCCAGTAGAAAAAATTCAATCAACCGAATTAATGGAAAAATATGGAGTTGATTCGATTGCTATAACTCAAATTAACCATGAATTAGAAAAAATTTTTGGTAATATTTCTAAAACATTATTTTATCAATATCAAACGATTGATGCGTTATCTGATTATTTAATTAACTCTTATTCGGATATATGTAGTATATGGGGTAAAAAATTTGAAATTTGTAGTGATTTTTTAGAAAAATCACTAGATATTAATCCTAATAAGGAATCAAATAATATTAAAAATTTTCCAGAAAAACAAAAATCTATATTAGCTAATAATTCTTTTTTTATTCCATTACATGAGCCATTATGTATTATTGGAATTAGTGGTTGTTATCCTAAATCGGATACATTAGATGTTCTTTGGGATAATATAAAAAATGGAAAAAATTGTATTACTGAAATTCCAAAAGATCGTTGGTCTATAAACAATTTTTTTGAGAAGGATCGTAAAAAAGCCGTTCAAAAAGGAAGGAGTTATAGTAAATGGGGTGGATTTTTAAATGGTTTTGCCGATTTTGATCCATTATTTTTTAATATTTCTCCTAAAGAAGCACTGGGCATTGATCCCCAGGAACGTTTATTTTTACAATGTGCGTGGCAGGTTTTAGAGGATGCTGGACTAACTCGTGAAACTTTATGTAAATTACATTTTAAATCTCTAAAGGAAAAGGAAAAATTTTTTAATCAAATACCTAGGGTTGGTGTTTTTGTTGGTGTCACAAAAACTGGTTTTGATTTATATGGACCTGAAATTAGAAAAAAAAGAAAAATGGTATTTCCACATACTTCATTTAGTTCTATTGCTAATCGAGTTTCTTATTTTTTAAATTTAAGCGGCCCAAGTATGCCAATAGATACAATGTGTTCATCTTCATTAACCGCAATTCATGAGGCTTGTCAGCATATTCGACAAGGTGACTGTGATATAGCAATTGCTGGTGGTGTTAATTTATATTTACATCCATCAACTTATATCAATCTTTGCTCGTCTTATATGCTATCAAATGATGGAAAGTGCAGGAGTTTTGGTAAAGGTGGAAATGGTTTTGTGCCTGGAGAAGGTGTTGGTGCGGTATTAATAAAAAGATTATCAAAAGCAATAATAGATAGAGATTTAATTCACGCAATAATTCGCGGTAGTAGCATTAATCATGGTGGAAAAACTAATGGTTATACGGTACCAAATCCTAATGCTCAAACAGAATTAATTTATATGAATATTAAGAAATCCGGAATTAATGCTCGCGCTATTAGTTATGTTGAAGCACATGGAACTGGAACAGAACTTGGTGATCCAATTGAAATTACTGGATTAACTGAAGCATTTCGTAGATATACAATGGATATTAAATTTTGCGGTTTAGGATCAATAAAGTCTAATTTAGGTCATTTAGAAGCTGCAGCTGGGATTGCTGGTTTAAGTAAAATTCTTTTGCAAATGCGTTATAAAAAATTAGCTCCTACTCTACATGCGCGCGAAATTAATCCAAATATTAATTTAGAAACGTCTCCATTTTTTATTCAACAAAAATTAGAAAATTGGCCTCGACCAGTTATTAAAATTAACAATAAAAATAAAGAATATCCTAGGATAGCAAGTTTATCATCATTTGGTGCCGGAGGTTCTAATGCGCATTTATTAGTAGAGGAATATATTTCTGATTTAAATAAAATTAATATTGAAATTAGAAATACTATAAATTTTCCAATAATTATTTTATTAACAGCAAAGACTAAAGAGTGTCTTAAAAAAGTAGTTATTAATTTTTTAATGTGGCTTAATAAAAAATATAATTTATTTGATAATAATTTTTTAAAAGATATTGCTTATACACTACAAGTTGGTAGAGAACATATGGAGGAGCGTTTAGGAATAATAATAAAATCAATCGAAGAATTGAGGAATAAATTAAATTATTTTTTAAAAGAAAATGTTTATAATTCAAATTTAGGAATTTATAGAGATCAAATAAATATTGATAAAGATTCTTTTTCTATGTTATCAGATGATACAGAATTTAAAGAAACTATAAAAAAATGGATTATATTACGTAAATTTAATAAATTATTACCTTTTTGGGTTAAAGGATTAAAAATAGATTGGGAAATATTATATTTAAATGAAACATATAAACCAAAACGTATTCAATTACCATTATATCCATTTAAAAAGGAGAAATATTGGATTGATTCTATTATTCCGAAAAATAAAAAAAATGAAAATTTTCAAAAAAATAATAGTCAAATAAATAATAATAAATTAATAAAATTATTACCGGTATGGGATATCTTAAATACTAAGGAATTAATTAATGATTTTAAAATTAATAAATTAAAAAAAATAATAATATTAGGCGGAAATATTGAACAGAAAAAAGAAATAAGTAAATATTATTCTAGAGCATTGGAATTAAATTCCATTTTAAAAGAGGATATTTTTACTATATCCAATAAATTTAATAATATTAATAAATTTGATCATATTGTATGGATAGTTCCTATTTATGATATTAATAGTACTTATAAAAATAATGTCATTATACAGTTATTTCGATTAATTAAAGCTCTTTTAAGAGAAGGTTATGCGAATATTAATCTTCAAATTACTATTATTACTGTACAAGGTTTATTGATATGTGATTATGATGAAATTAATCCAGATCATGCTTCTATACATAGTTTAATAAGTAGTATAGCGCAGGAATATCCTATATGGAATATTAAAGCAATAGATATGATAAATAATAATGTTATTAATTGGTCTGTATCATTATGGTATCAATTACTAGAAATTAAAAATATAAGTATTGCTCGTAGAAAGTATAATTGGTTTTTTCAAAAATTAATTCCACTAAATTTTTATATTTCAAAAGATATTTATTGTAAAAATGGAGTTTATTTAGTTATTGGTGGCGCTGGAGGGTTAGGGGGTATATGGAGTGAATTTATGATTAAAAATTATGAAGCTAAAATCATATGGATTGGTAGATCTCCTAAAAATAATATTTTACAAGAAAAAATAGATAATATATCTATTAAATATAATGGAATTTGTCCTATATATATTCAAGCAGATGCACGTAATTCTGATCTTTTATGTTCAATATATCATAAAATAAAAAAAGATTTTGATCATATAAATGGTATTGTTGTTTCAACATTAAGTGATTACGATCTTTCGTTTAAAGAAATGTCTGAAGATTTATTTATTAATATTTTATCAACTAAGCGTGATGTTAGTTTATCTATAGAAAAATGTTTTTATAAAGAGCGACTTGATTTTATTGTTTATTTTTCATCAATGATATCCTTTGAAAAACCTGGTGGGATGTCAGCTTATGTATCTAGTTGTGTTTTTAGTGATGCGTTCGCAAAAAAATTAAATAAAAAATGGAATTGTGCGGTAAAAACAATTAATTGGGGTTATTGGAATACAGGAGGGGGGATAAGAATTTCTAGTGCACTAAAAAAATTAATTGAAAAACGTGGTGTAGAATCGATTAATAAAGAAGAGGGAATGAATACATTAAAATTTTTTCTTGGTAATGTAAAAGAATTTCAGCAATCAGCTATAACATGTACTAATCAACCGAAATTTATTAATACTTACTCTAATAAAGAATTTGCTATTGTATTACCAAATAATATTTCTAATATAGAAAAAAATATTTTAAATGATTTTCATTCTTTAGAGAACTTAAAGGCCCCATTAAAAAGCAAGTATACTGAGGAATTAAATTATTGGATTATTCGTTTATTATTTGTGCAATTACAGTTACTTGGAATTTTTAAAGTAAATTGTAATTATTTTAAAAAAAATAACGCTGTAGATGTAAGAAATAAAGCTGGTATTTTAGATAAATATATGGTTTGGTGGAAAGAAGTTTTAAATATTTTACATGAATATAATTATTTAATTACTTATAAAGATATCATATTAGTTAATAAAAATATTTCTAATATAGAGGTGTCATATACCGAAACTTGGAGGAGCTGGAAAAAACGAAAAACATATTTTTTAGAAAAACCTGAAACTCATACATTAGCAATTTTAGTTAATGATTGTTTAAAAGAATTACCTAAAATTCTTCATGGAGATATCTTAGTAACTGATATTCTTTTTCCAAACGGTTCTATGGAAAAAATTGAGGGTTTATATAAAAATAATTGTATTTGTGATTATTTTAATGATGTAGTTTCTAGTATTGTGAATTCTTATATTAAAAATAAAATAATAAATAATTCAATGGAAGGTATAAAAATTATTGAAATTGGAGCAGGAACTGGTGGTACCACTTCTACTATTTTAAAAAAATTAGAACCATGGAATAATTATATTAATGAATATTGTTATACAGATATATCAAAATCTTTTTTAAATCATGCATGTAAATTTTATGGATCAAAATATCCTTATTTAGTTTATAAATTATGGAATATTGAAAAATCATTAATTTCACAAGATATTAATATTGGTGATTATGATATTGTTATTGCCACTAATGTTCTTCATGCTACTAAAAATATACGTAATACTATACGAAATGTAAAAGCTGCATTAAAAATAAATGGTATTTTAATATTAAATGAAATTAGTAATAAAACTATATTTGCGTCCGTTTTATTTGGTTTAATTGATGGATGGTCTTTAGCGGAAGATACATATTTACGTATCCCAGGAAGTCCCGGGTTATATTCTCAAGATTGGTTTTTATTATTACAACAGGAGGGTTATCATAATATATCATTTCCAGTTATTAGAGAACATAAACTTGGTCAACAAATTATTGTTGCATATAGCAATGGAATTATTCGTCAAGATTCGTCTTTATCAACTCAAAATAATTCATATAAATTAAAAAGTAATCTTCAAAACGAAAATTTTATTGCAGAAAAGAGAATTGATAAATCTGTTTTAATTAATTTTATTCAGAATTCAATTTTAAATGCTTTATCTGAATCTTTAATGATTCAAATTAATATTATTAAATTAAATATACCTTTTTCAGACTATGGTATTGACTCTATATTGGGTGTGAATTTTATTCAGAAAATTAATAATTATTTAAAATTAAAACTTAATACAACTATTTTATTTGATTACACAACAGTCGATAGTTTAACTCAATATATCATTACTAATTATAAAGAAATTATAGAAAAACAATATCTCTCCACTGTATCAAAAGAAAAATTTGTAAAACCAATTATTAACACTAATCAAAATAACGTAAATAAAGATCATATTCATTATTCGTCTTTATCAACTCAAAATAATTCATATAAATTAAAAAGTAATCTTCAAAACGAAAATTTTATTGCAGAAAAGAGAATTGATAAATCTGTTTTAATTAATTTTATTCAGAATTCAATTTTAAATGCTTTATCTGAATCTTTAATGATTCAAATTAATATTATTAAATTAAATATACCTTTTTCAGACTATGGTATTGACTCTATATTGGGTGTGAATTTTATTCAGAAAATTAATAATTATTTAAAATTAAAACTTAATACAACTATTTTATTTGATTACACAACAGTCGATAGTTTAACTCAATATATCATTACTAATTATAAAGAAATTATAGAAAAACAATATCTCTCCACTGTATCAAAAGAAAAATTTGTAAAACCAATTATTAACACTAATCAAAATAACGTAAATAAAGATCATATTCATTATTCGTCTTTATCAACTCAAAATAATTCATATAAATTAAAAAGTAATCTTCAAAACGAAAATTTTATTGCAGAAAAGAGAATTGATAAATCTGTTTTAATTAATTTTATTCAGAATTCAATTTTAAATGCTTTATCTGAATCTTTAATGATTCAAATTAATATTATTAAATTAAATATACCTTTTTCAGACTATGGTATTGACTCTATATTGGGTGTGAATTTTATTCAGAAAATTAATAATTATTTAAAATTAAAACTTAATACAACTATTTTATTTGATTACACAACAGTCGATAGTTTAACTCAATATATCATTACTAATTATAAAGAAATTATAGAAAAACAATATCTCTCCACTGTATCAAAAGAAAAATTTGTAAAACCAATTATTAACACTAATCAAAATAACGTAAATAAAGATCATATTCATTATTCGTCTTTATCAACTCAAAATAATTCATATAAATTAAAAAGTAATCTTCAAAACGAAAATTTTATTGCAGAAAAGAGAATTGATAAATCTGTTTTAATTAATTTTATTCAGAATTCAATTTTAAATGCTTTATCTGAATCTTTAATGATTCAAATTAATATTATTAAATTAAATATACCTTTTTCAGACTATGGTATTGACTCTATATTGGGTGTGAATTTTATTCAGAAAATTAATAATTATTTAAAATTAAAACTTAATACAACTATTTTATTTGATTACACAACAGTCGATAGTTTAACTCAATATATCATTACTAATTATAAAGAAATTATAGAAAAACAATATCTCTCCACTGTATCAAAAGAAAAATTTGTAAAACCAATTATTAACACTAATCAAAATAACGTAAATAAAGATCATATTCATTATTCGTCTTTATCAACTCAAAATAATTCATATAAATTAAAAAGTAATCTTCAAAACGAAAATTTTATTGCAGAAAAGAGAATTGATAAATCTGTTTTAATTAATTTTATTCAGAATTCAATTTTAAATGCTTTATCTGAATCTTTAATGATTCAAATTAATATTATTAAATTAAATATACCTTTTTCAGACTATGGTATTGACTCTATATTGGGTGTGAATTTTATTCAGAAAATTAATAATTATTTAAAATTAAAACTTAATACAACTATTTTATTTGATTACACAACAGTCGATAGTTTAACTCAATATATCATTACTAATTATAAAGAAATTATAGAAAAACAATATCTCTCCACTGTATCAAAAGAAAAATTTGTAAAACCAATTATTAACACTAATCAAAATAACGTAAATAAAGATCATATTCATTATTCGTCTTTATCAACTCAAAATAATTCATATAAATTAAAAAGTAATCTTCAAAACGAAAATTTTATTGCAGAAAAGAGAATTGATAAATCTGTTTTAATTAATTTTATTCAGAATTCAATTTTAAATGCTTTATCTGAATCTTTAATGATTCAAATTAATATTATTAAATTAAATATACCTTTTTCAGACTATGGTATTGACTCTATATTGGGTGTGAATTTTATTCAGAAAATTAATAATTATTTAAAATTAAAACTTAATACAACTATTTTATTTGATTACACAACAGTCGATAGTTTAACTCAATATATCATTACTAATTATAAAGAAATTATAGAAAAACAATATCTCTCCACTGTATCAAAAGAAAAATTTGTAAAACCAATTATTAACACTAATCAAAATAACGTAAATAAAGATCATATTCATTATTCGTCTTTATCAACTCAAAATAATTCATATAAATTAAAAAGTAATCTTCAAAACGAAAATTTTATTGCAGAAAAGAGAATTGATAAATCTGTTTTAATTAATTTTATTCAGAATTCAATTTTAAATGCTTTATCTGAATCTTTAATGATTCAAATTAATATTATTAAATTAAATATACCTTTTTCAGACTATGGTATTGACTCTATATTGGGTGTGAATTTTATTCAGAAAATTAATAATTATTTAAAATTAAAACTTAATACAACTATTTTATTTGATTACACAACAGTCGATAGTTTAACTCAATATATCATTACTAATTATAAAGAAATTATAGAAAAACAATATCTCTCCACTGTATCAAAAGAAAAATTTGTAAAACCAATTATTAACACTAATCAAAATAACGTAAATAAAGATCATATTTTTTATAAAACAAATTTTTCTTCTATTCCTATAATAAAAAATTTTTCATTTTCAGAATTAAATTTAGATGGAATTGCGATAATTGGATTATCTGGTAAATTTCCTGGGGCAGAGAATGTTAATGTTTTTTGGGAAAACATGATTTCCGGAATTAATCCTATAATAGAGTTACCTTCACATTATTTGGACTCTAAATATTACAATATAAAACCACAAAAAGGAAAAACTTATTGCAAATGGGGTGGTATTTTATCTTCTCGTGATTGTTTTGATCCAATGTTTTTTAATATTTCACCACGAGATGCTAAATCAATGAATCCACATCAACGTTTAATTCTTCAAGAAGGATGGAGAGCTCTGGAGGATGCTGGTTATAATCCAAAAATATTATCAGAAAGTCTTACGGGTATTTTTATTGGCGCTGAACCTACTTCTTATATTTATAAAACCTTTACCGGAGCATCTGATGCTATTGTGGCCTCAAGACTTTCTTATTTTTTAAATTTGAGAGGACCATCTTTTGTGGTTAACACGGGCTGCTCATCTTCAGCGGTAGCTATTCATTTAGCTTGTCAAAGTTTACGTAACGGCGAAACCAATTTAGCATTAGCTGGTGGAGTATTTGCTGTTATGAATCAAACAATTTTAATTGGACTTGCGCAAACTCATATGCTTAGTTATAGCGGTCTTTGTAATACTTTTGATTCTAGCGCTGATGGTATGGTTTTATCAGAAGGGGTAGGTATAGTAGTTTTAAAATTATTAAAAAATGCAATAATAGATAAGGATCCAATTTATGGAATTATTAGAGCATCTGGCATTAATCAAGATGGTGCTAGTAATGGAATTACCGCTCCTAGTGGTATTGCTCAACAACAACTTATTACTAGTATTTATAAAAGGTATAAAATTAATCCTGAGCGTATTACATATATCGAAGCACATGGAACTGGTACAAAATTAGGTGATCCTGTTGAGGCTAATGCATTGGTAAATGCATTTAAAAAATTTACTACAAAAACTAATTATTGTGCGGTTGGTAGCGCTAAATCATATATTGGTCACACTTCCGCTAATGCGGGGGTAACTGGATTAATTAGTGTATTATTATCTCTAAAACATCATCAATTACCTGGATTACGGAATTTTAAAAAACTTAATTCATTAATTCAGTTTAAAAATTCTCCATTTTATCCAAATATCAAAACATCTTTATGGAACTCAATTGATAATAAACCATTAATGGCAGCAGTAAATTCATTTGGTCATAGTGGAACTAATGCGCATTTAGTTGTAGAAGAATTTATATTTTTAAAAAAAAATATCACTAATTTTTATAAAAATAATTCATCACAATTGATTATTTTATCAGCGAAAGACAAAACTAGATTATTAGAATATATTAAAAAATTACTTGAGTTTATAATAAAAATTTTATCTAAAAATAATTTCTTTGAAAATTCAGAAAATTTATTATCTAATATTGCTTATACTTTACAAGTTGGTCGGGATTCTATGGAGTCACGAATTGCATTTATAGTTAATGATTTGAATCATTTTATTAAAATTTTAAAAAAAATTATAAAAAATAATTTTAATATAAATAATGAATTTTCAGAAAATAATATATGGGTTAATGATTTTGAATTAGTTAATAAAATAATTATAAAAGATAATATTGTTAAAGAGTGGTTATTTTTTGGTAATTTAAAAAAATTAGCTAATGCCTGGATACAAGGTATTGTTATTGATTGGGATAAACTTTATAGAAAAAATAAAAATTGTAATCGTATTCATTTACCTACTTATCCATTTGAGAAAGAACGTTATTGGAAACCAAATAATATAAAAACTGAAAAAAAAATATCGCCAATTTTTAAAAAAAATATTTTACATCCATTAGTTCATGAAAATATTTCTACCTTAAATAAACAATGTTTTATTTCTACGTTTCATGGTCATGAATTTTTTTTGTCAGATCATGTAATAAATAATTCTAAAATATTACCAGGTGTAACTTATCTAGAAATGGCGTATTTTTCAGTAAATTATTCAATAAATAATTACTCTCAAGATAAAAAAAGTTTTAAACTTAAAAATATTATTTGGATCAGACCTGCTTTTATTCATAATAAATTATTAAATATTTCTATAAATTTAACAAAAAAATCAGATAATTTAATTAATTATTCAATTTATAGTGACTATGATATATCTTTAAATAAAGGTAAATTATTATATAATCAAGGATTAGCGTATATAGTATCATCAAAATTAGAATCTATATATTTAAATTTATCAAATTTAAAAAATATTTTTAAAAATTTTGAAGTAGAGGTTGATAAATGTTATATGATGTTAGAGAAAATGAATATTTTTTATGGCCCATCTCATAAAAGTTTAAAAATAATTTATTGTACAAGAAATCAAGTATTAGCTTATTTATGTTTACCAGATTTAATTAAAGATACATGTGATTCTTATACACTCCATCCATCATTAATAGATGGGGCTTTTCAAGCTAGCATTGCTTTAAAATTAAATAATATTGATTTTGATAATAAAAAAACATTATTACCTTTTTCTTTAGAAGAACTAGAAGTTTTTGGGAAATGTGAGAAAGAAATGTGGGTGTGGATACGTCATAATGATAATAAATCTTTAGAAAAAAATGATAATAAACAGCGTCTTAATATTGATTTATGTACAAATAATGGAGAAATTAGAATTCGAATAATAGGATTTACTTCACGGATTTCAATAAATAATAATATAGAAATCATTTCTTCTAAAAAAAATAATTCTATTTCTCATCCTTTATTTATAAAAAATAATTTTGATCAAACTAAATGGACATCACATTTTCATGGAAATGAGTTTTTTTTAAAAGACCATAAAAATATCATGCCAGCTGTAATTTATTTAGAAATGGCTTATATAGCCGCCTCAAAAAATACTAAAATAACAGGTTTAAGTAATATTATTTGGCCAAAAATTTTATTTATTAAAAAAAATAATATATTAAAAACTCAATTAATTTTTAAAAATATTAATAGTATTAAAAAATATATTATTTTTGATTCTCAGAGTAAAGATGTTTACTGTCAAGGTAATTTTATTACCAATAATTGCGATAGCGATCAAATATTAAAAAATACACAAGTAACAGATTTTTGTATATCAGATATTAAATTATTAAAATCTCGTTGTTATTCTGTATTAAATTATCAGCAATGTAATTATATACTTCAATATACTCATGGCCCATCTTTAATGAGTATTTATAAATTATATTCTAATAATAAAGAAGCATTAGCTTTATTAAATTTTCCAGAAAAATTTTTAAACAAAGATAATAATTATGTATTTCATCCCAGCTTATTAAATGGAGCTATTTTAAGTGGTGTAATTTGGTCAATTATTAATCGTGATAAATCTAAATTAATACAAAATTTACCAATGCCATTTAGTTTAAAATTTTTTAAAATTCATGATACATCATCTTTTTCAGAGAAATTATATATATATATAAAAAAATCAAAAAATTTTACATTATCTAAAAATTTAGAATTTTTAAATATTCAAATATTTAATACAAAAGGTAAATTATTAATATCTTTATTAGATTTAACTTTAATATTTAAACAACCTAAATATAATTTATTATATGCTATTCCAAAATGGAAAATTGAAAAATTAAGTTCTAAAATAAAAATTATTAATAATATTTCTAAACCAATATTTCTTCTTTTAGAAAAAAATATTAAATTGCAAAATGCATTATACAAAGCTTGGCCTAATTCTATTATCAATGTTATTTTCAATAAAAATATACAGGATATTGAAAAAAATATATTTTTTGAAAAATTTTTAATATACATATTTAAGTATTGCAAAAATATTTTAAAAGAAAATAATAGTATTATTCAATCTCTAATATTGTTAATACCATTAGAAAAAAAAGCTTTTTTATATGGCGGTAGTATATCTGGTTTTTTAAAGACAGCTTGTTTTGAATATACAAAATTAGCAGCAAAAATTATTTATTATCCAGTTATAAAAATAGATGATTTTAATCAAAAATTATCAAATTTGATTTTTAATATTTCTACTGAAATTTCATCTATTTCTACTGATGTAGAGATTTATTTCTCTAAAGAAGGGAAACGTCAGGTACAAAAATTATGTGAAATTGATATTAAAAATAATCATGAAAATATACTTTTTAATATTAAAGAAAATGATGTAATTTGGGTTATTGGGGGGATGGGGGGAATTGGACGCTTGTTAACTCATTATTTAGGGATTATTAAAAAATCTCAATTAATATTAAGTGGTCGATCTGAATTAACTGATAAAAATTTGAAATTTATAGAAGAATTAAGTAGTAAAAATATAAATATATCTTATTTAAAAACTAATATTATAGAAATTGAATCTATTAATACTACTTTATCTATTATTAAAAGAAAATATGGAAAATTAAATGGTATTATTCATTGTGCTGGAATTATTAAAGATAATTATATTATTAATAAAACAACATCACAGTTTATGCGTGTTGTGCGTCCAAAGATTTCTGGTTTACTAAATATAGATACAGCTACTTCGAATTTACCAATAAATTATATAATATTATTTTCTTCAATAGCTGGATTTTTTGGTAATATAGGTCAATCTGATTATGCAACAGGTAATTCTTTTATGGATGCATTTGCTGATTATCGTAATCAATGTATGTATTCTGGAAAAAGATCAGGAAAAACATTATCTTTAAATTGGCCTTTATGGTTAGAGGGTGGCATGAAAATGAATGTAGTTAATGAAAAATTAATGAAAAAAGCCACTGGTATGACCGCAATGGATAATATTTCTGGATTAATTGCTTTTGAAAATGTTTTTTCTAAGAATTATAATCAAATATTAATAGCTTTTGGAGATTATTTAGAAATTAAAAAACGTTTACTATCATTTAAAAAAGATTCTACTTATGTGAATTTTAAAAATCATGAAAAAGAAATAGTAAAATTTAATAGTAATAAAAATTTACAATTAATACAAAATGAAAAAAAATTATCAGAAATGGTTCGTTCTGAATTAATTAATATAGTAGCAAAAGTTCAACATATACCACGCGAAAAGATATCATTTCAAAAAAATTTATCTGCTTATGGTTTTGATTCAATTAGTTTTACTGAATTTGCAAATGTATTAAATAAAACTTATGAATTAGTACTGATGCCTACATTATTTTTTGAAATACCAACATTAATTGACTTGGAGTCTTATTTGTTTACTCATCATAAATCTGAATTAATAAAAAAACATAAGTCAAATTATATAAAAGATGAAAAAAAATTATCAGAAATGGTTCGTTCTGAATTAATTAATATAGTAGCAAAAGTTCAACATATACCACGCGAAAAGATATCATTTCAAAAAAATTTATCTGCTTATGGTTTTGATTCAATTAGTTTTACTGAATTTGCAAATGTATTAAATGAAACTTATGAATTAGTACTGATGCCTACATTATTTTTTGAAATACCAACATTAATTGATTTAGAATCTTATTTATTTACTCATCATAAATCTGAATTAATAAAAAAACATAAGTCAAATTATATAAAAGATGAAAAAAAAATATTAAATTTAAAAGATTCTTTAGAAAACATTAATATAAATACTGTTGCTATTATTGGAATTGGTGGGAAATTTCCTGGATCTAAAGATATTAATGATTTTTGGAGGAAATTAGAAAATAATGAAGATGCAATTACTGAGGTTCCTACAAGTAGATGGGACTGGAAAGCTATTTATGGTGATCCTCATTTAGAATCAGGTAAAACAAAAATAAAATGGGGTGGATTTCTATCTGACGCAGATTGTTTTGATGCTAAATTTTTTGGGATTTCACCAGCTGAAGCCGAAGTTATGGATCCTCAACTTCGAGTTTTTATAGAAACAACATGGGCGACTTTAGAAGATGCTGGTTATCCACCAAGTAAACTTTCCGGGAGTAAAACTGCTATTTTTGCTGGAGTTTCTACTGCCGATTACAAAGATATTCTTAATGAGGCGAGACGTAAGGGTTCAGTTAAATCATTAGCAGAGCCATTTCCTTTTATGATTGCTAATCGAGTTTCTTATTTATTTAATTTTCATGGACCTAGCGAGGTCATAGATACCGCATGCTCAAGTTCATTAATTGCGATTAATCGTGCTATAGAAAGTTTACATTTAAAAAATTGTGATTTAGCATTAGCGGGAGGTGTAAATATATTAGCTAGTCCAAATATTACTATTGCATCAAGTAAAGCTGGGTTATTAAGTAAAAATGGTCGTTGTATGACATTTGATCAACGAGCAAATGGTTATGTGCGTAGCGAGGGAGTGGGGGTACTTTTATTAAAACCATTAAAAAATGCAATTATTGATAATGATCATATTTACGGTATTTTTCGTGGAAATTTTGAAAATCATGGGGGACATTCCTCTTCTCCGACCTCTCCGAATATGTTAGCACAAAAACAATTATTAATAGATGTTTATCGTAGAGCTAATATTAATCCTTGCACTATTAGTTATATCGAAGCACATGGAACTGGTACAAAATTAGGTGACCCAATTGAAGTAAATGGACTTAAATCTGCATTTAGTGAACTTCATAAATATTATAAAACTCCATTATTAAAACCATATTGCGGGTTAGGATCTGTTAAAGCTAATATTGGACATTTAGAAGCAGCATCCGGTGTTATTGGAGTTATTAAAGTTTTATTAATGTTAAAATATAAAAAAATACCAGGAAATCCTCATTTAAAAATACCAAATTCTTATTTAAAATTAGATAATACTCCGTTTTATTTAGTTAATAAAACATGTGATTGGCTTCAATTAGATAATAATATTCCGCGTCGCGCTGGAATTAGTAGCTTTGGGGTTGGTGGTTCTAATGTTCATGTTATAATTGAAGAATATGTACAAAATATTAAAATTAACGACATAAAAGAAAATAATATATTGATACCTATAATAATACTTTCAGCAAAAACTAAAGAATCTTTAAAAAAATATGTTATGCTTTTATTAGAATTTATAATAAAAGAAAAAAATAATTTTTCTTTATATGATTTGGCATATACTTTACAGGTTGGGCGTGAGGCAATGAATTATAGATTAGCGATTCACGTAAATTCATGTGAAGATTTAATTAAAAAATTACAAGATTATTTAAATAAAAAAATAACTCATGGAATATATATTAATTATTCTGAGAAGGATAAAAATAAAAATTTAGAAAAAATAAATAAAACTAAAAATATATCAATTCTTATTGATTCTTGGGTTAAAAAAAATAGATATGATAAATTAATATTATCTTGGATTAATGGTTCTGAGTTTAGTTGGGATAAATTATATAATATTTTTAAACCAAAGCGTATTAATTTACCCACTTATCCATTTGATCGTCAAAAATATTGGGTATCAATAAAACAAAAATTAGTAAATCAATATAATAATATTCCAATAATAAATGAAGAAGAAAAAATATATGATAAAAAATCAATTTTCACTTTTGAAGAAATATGGGTTAAATCACCATTAATTTCTTTACCTCTTTTTAGGGTTAAGAAAAAGAATTTACTTTGTTTTTCTTCTAATAAAGATTTTCAAAGTAAAATTATAAAAAGTATTAGTAGTTATACAAATATAATTTTTATTGAACAAAATGATAATATAAAAGATATACAAGGATCTCTTGATCATACAGTTAATTATCAAATTAATAAAAACAATATTAATGATTATATATCTGTTTTAAATAAAATATATGAAAAAGATAAAAAAATAGATTTTGTTTTTTATTTATGGCCATTAGAAGACGAGAATTGTATATATAATATTATGCCAGTAATATATTTTTTACAAGCAGTAAAGAAATCTAAGTTATATTTACATAAACTAATTATATCGGGAATAAGTATTAATAAAAAAAATGAAGAAAATTTATATTATTGTTATTTTAATTCTTGGATTTCTTTTGAGCGTTCATTGTATATAATAATGCCAGAAACACAAATATCTATAGTATTTGCAGAAAAAATAACTAATTTTAATATTCAAAGTTGGATAACTATTCTCTGGAAAGAATTACAGGAACCAAAATTATTTAGCATAATGTATTATGGAAATGATTTAGTACGTTATACATTAAATATAAAATCAATTATTTTAAAAGATTTTAAAAATAGTTATATTAAGCAAGGCGGTACCTATCTTATTACAGGAGGAACAGGAAGACTTGGAATGTTATTTTCTAATTATTTAATAAATAAATATTCTACTAAATTAATATTAAGCGGTCGTTCTAAATTAGATTCTATAATTTATAATAAATTAAAAAAATTTAATGGAAAGGCTATATATATACAGGTTGATGCATCCAATAAATTCAAAATGATATCTGAAATAAATTCAATAATAAATAATATTGGTCCCATTGATGGGGTTCTTCATCTTGCCGGAATTAGCGGATTAACCTCTAATATATTAGAAGCAAATTATAAAAATTTCTATAGTGTGTTAAATTCTAAAATTTCTGGAACAATAGCGTTAAATTATGCTTTATTAAATACGATTTGTAGATTACAAAACAATAAATTAGATTTTGTTTGTTATTTTTCTTCCTCCTCTGCAATTCTTGGTGATTTTGGCTCATGTGATTATGCAATGGGAAATCGTTTTCAAACAGCATATGCAAAATATTTAAATAATAAAAATATTTATAAAAAATATACCAATAAATTGATTGTAATTAATTGGCCATTATGGAACAATAGTAAATTTAAAATTGGCAATCACGAGCAAGCGGACTTTTATCTTAAATCTAGTAAGCAGAAAATTTTATATGAAAATGATGGTTTAAAATTATTCGAACAATTATTAATACAAGATAAAACACAGTATTTAGTATTGGTTGGTAAATTAGAAAAATTAAATCAAATAATAAATAATATCTCACCTAAAATATCTGAAAATAAAAAAATAAATAATATCTCACCTAAAATATCTGAAAATAAAAAAATAAATAATATCTCACCTAAAATATCTGAAAATAAAAAAATAAATAATATTAATATTGAAAAATTTATTGAAAATGATCTAAAAAATCATATTTGCAATATTCTTAATACTAAAAATAATGAAATTTATAAAAATAAAAATTTAGCAGATTATGGTTTTGATTCTATCAGTTTAGCGGAATTTTCTCGTATTTTAAGTAAATTTTATTCGCTTGATATTATGCCTTCAATATTTTTTAGTTATTCAACATTAGAGCGATTAATTATATATTTTATTAAAAATCATAATGATACTATGATTGAATTTTATAGAAATAAATATTCTTTTAAAATAGTAGATAAAAAAAATATATCAACTTTATATACCGATAAAATTAATAAAAATTTTGAAAATATTTCAAAAAAATCTAATTTTATATTAAATAAAAATACAGATATAGATTCAGAAGATTTAATTGCTATTATTGGTATGAGTGGACGTTTTCCAGCTGCGCGTAATATAAATGATTTTTGGAAAATATTAATTAATAATAAGGATGTTATCGAAGAAATACCAAGAAAAATTTTTGATTGGAGATTATATTATGAAAATCCAATAAAATCATCTAATAAAATTAATAGCAAATGGTATGGAGCTATTCCGGGTATAGATGAATTTGATCCATTATTTTTTGAAATATCTCCTTTAGAAGCAGAAAGAATGGATCCACGACAACGTCATTTATTACAGGAATCTTGGTTAGCATTAGAGGATGCTGGTTATGGTCCAAATCAAATAGAAAATCAAAAAATTGGTATGTTTGTTGGTGTAGAGGAGGGTAGTAATTATCAAGATCGTCTTGATCAAGTTAATTTAACTTCAACTCATAATGCTATTTTATCAGCACGTTTGGCATATTTTTTAGATCTTAAGGGGCCTGTAATGGCAATTAATACTGCTTGTTCATCATCTTTAGTTGCTACGCATGTGGCTTGTCAAAGTTTACGTCAATATGAATGTGATACAGCTATTTCAGCTGGAGTTAATTTAATGATATCTCCAGAGGCATATATTGCTATGACAAATGCTGGAATGCTATCTCCTAATGGAAAATGTTATGTTTTTGATGAGCGCGCAAATGGCTTAGTGCCTGGTGAAGCGGTGGTGGCAATAGTATTAAAACGTTTATCTCGAGCACTTTTTGATGGTGACCCAATACATGCTATAATACGAGGCAGTGGCATTAATTATGATGGCAAAACTAATGGCATTACCGCCCCAAATGGCATTTCACAAACTGAATTAATAAAATCTGTGTATAAAAAATCAAATATTAATCCAGAGGATATTAATTATATAGTAACACATGGAACTGGTACAAAATTAGGCGACCCAGTGGAAATTAATGCCTTATATGATGTATTTAAAAACAAAACATGTAATAAAAATTTTTGCGCAATAACTTCAAATAAAAGTAATATTGGGCACACTTTTGCCGCATCTGGTTTAGTAAGTTTAATTAATTTAGTGCAATCAATAAAATATAAAATAATTCCTGCCTCATTACATTGCGAAAAAGAAAATAATTATATTATATGGAAAAATAGTCCTTTTTATATTAATAAATCTAATAAAAAATGGGATGTTGTAAATGAAAAATTAAGAATTGGAGCAGTAAGTGCTTTTGGTATGAGTGGTACTAATGCTCATATTGTATTACAAGAATATATATCCACTAATTTTAAAAATATTAAAAATAATATTTTTATTTCTTCAAATCCATATCATATAGTAGTTCTTTCTGCTAAAACAAAAATTTCTTTAAAAGAAAAAATGAAAAAAATATTATTATTTTTAAAAAAAAATAATACAATTTGTATAGAAAATTTTGTTTATACTTTAATGCAAGGAAGATATCATTTTCAATACCGTTGTGCAATTATAATTTCTAGTATTAAAGAGATTATAAAAATAATAAATGATATACTTTCTAAAGAAAAAATTTTATATACTAATTATTTACAAGGAATAGTAAGTCATAAATTTACTAGTAATAAAATAATATATTCATATATAAATGAATTAACTAAACGTTGTTTATTATCAAAAATACAAAAAAAAGAATATTATGAAAATCTTTTAGCGTTAGGTGATTTATATTGTCAAGGTTATATAATTCCTTGGAATAATTTATATCCGAATAAATTTGAGCGTATTCATTTGCCTGGTTATTTATTTTTAAAAGAACATTATTGGATAGAAAAAAAAAATATTAATTCTTTAAAAGAAAAAAATACAAAATATAAAAAAATAGAATTTAGTATTCAGATTTTAAATTTATCTCGCATTATTCTTGAAAAGAAAATTAATAACTCTATTAATATATTAAAAAATATAATATGGGGTAAATTACCTGAAATAGAAAATTATAAAGACATTAAACTTAAAATAAATGTATATAAAAAAAATAATAAATTAGTATATATTACTAATATAGAGAAACACTGTTGTCAAATAGGAGAAATTGATTTAAATAATACTATTATTATGAAAAATCCAATAGATTTTAATGAATTACAAAAAGATCTAGATAAATTAAAAATTAATTGTAAAAATGTTTCAAAAATATATATTTCTAAACAATTTTTATTTGCTGATATTTTATTAAACAAAAAAAATAACTTATATAATGAATCAATTTTTTTTAGTAAAGCATTAGAATTAATTCATGTTTTTGTTAATTATCATAAAATAATTATAAATAATGATTTATTACCATTTTCTTTAAAATATATTAAGATTTATAAAAAAATTCCATTAAATGTAATTTTATATTTAATTTGTAAAAAAGTAGAAAAAAATAGTTCTTATCAGCAATATGATATTATATTTTATGATAATAAGGGAAATGTATGTTTAAAATTAAAAGATTTAATTTTTAAAAAAATAAATAAATTAATAAATATTGATGAAATTTTTTCTAATTTATGAGAAAATTTATATAAAAACTTTATTTATAAATTATTTTAATAATTATGATAGATATAAAATTACTTCGTAAAAATATTAATACTATTGCCTCTATTTTATCAACTCGTAATTTTTTTTTAGATATAAATGAATTTCATAAAATAGAATTAGAGCGTAAAAAAATTCAGTTATATACTGAAAATTTAAGAAATAAAAGAAAAAAAATATCTCAAAAAATAGGTCAAATTAAAAATACTATAAATAAAGATCTTATTACCTCCATGACAGAGGAAGTTATTAAAATTGGAAATGATTTAAAAGTTTCATCTGAAAAATTAAAAAAAATACAATTAAAACTTAATCAGTTTATATTATCGATACCTAATTTACCGCATAAAACAATTCCAATAGGCCTTAAGGAATCTGATAATCTGGAATTGCGTCAAATTTCTAACCCACCTATTTTTAATTTTTTAGCTAAAGATCATGTTGATTTAGGAATGAAATTAGGTTTAGATTTTGATTCTGCCATTCAAATGACTAGTTCTCGTTTTTCTGTTCTTAAGGGGGGTATTGCTAGTTTACATCGAGCATTAACACAATTTATGTTAAATACTCATATTAGTGATCATGGATATACTGAGTGTTATATTCCATATATTGTTAATGAAAATTCTTTATATGGAACGGGTCAATTGCCAAAATTTGAAGATGATTTATTTATTGTAAAAAGAGGCGGAAATGAAAATAAAGTTGATGAAAAGTTATTATATTTAATTCCAACAGCTGAAGTACCATTATTAAATTTATTTCGTAATCAAATTATTTGTTTTGATACGTTACCCATTAAATTAACCGCATATTCACCATGTTTTCGTTCTGAATCTAGAAGTTACGGGAGTGATACTAGGGGAATAATTCGACAGCATCAATTTGATAAAGTAGAAATAGTACAAATTGTGAATCCCGATGATTCTTATCAAGTATTAGAGGAAATGTTAGGGCATATAGAAAATATTTTAAAAAAATTGGGTTTAGTATATAGAATTATTACACTTTGCACCGGGCAAATAGGATTTAGTTCTGCAAAAACTTATGATATTGAAGTATGGTTTCCAGGTCAAAATATATATCGTGAAATTTCATCAATTTCAAATTGTGAAGATTTTCAAGCGAGACGTTTAAAAAGTCGTTTTAGAAAAAATAGAGAAAAAACACAAGAAATGGTTCATACATTAAATGGGTCAGGATTAGCTGTTGGAAGAACTTTAGCGGCCTTATTAGAAAATTTTCAAAGAAAAGATGGTAATATTGATATACCATCAGTGTTACATCCTTATATGAACGGGGTTACTAGTTTAAAAAAAATAACTAATAAAAATAATATATTTTAAATAATATTTTTATAAATTTTTTAATAAACAAAAATCATTCCATAATTTATATTTTTTATATGGATTATTTAATAAATATGAAATTTCATGAGTAATTAATATTAATATATTTTTAATATGGTACAAATCCCCTGGATAAGCATTTAAAATAGTATTTTTTTTATTTTTTATTTTTATAATTTGTTTATTTTTATTTTCTATTATTTTTTCGAAAATTTTTATATTAATTAATTGTAATTCAATTTCTTTTCCCATAAAGATTAAAATAGAAGGATGGTAATGAGTTATATATTTGTTTAATTCTATAAGATTAAATTTTAATGTAATTTTCTTTCTTATATTAAATGCATGTAAAATATTATTAAATAATTCTTCTTCTTCCTTGATATGAAAATCATGCATTATAAATAAATAACGAGTTATGTTAATTTTATTAATATCTTTACATAAAATTAGAAGAATTTTATTTGTAAATATTTTATATTTTTTTTTATCAAAACAATTATTTGATTTAAATGATATTAAATTTATTATTTTTTTATTATTATTATTAGATAATTTATTACGCTCTATCCATATTGGATTAATACCAATTTCATTAAGTATAGTCATATAAATTATTAATTTTTTACTAATTTTATGTATATTCATAGTTGTAACTCCTTAGAGGATTTAATATTTAATTTTTTATAATAATACGATCAGAAATAGTTGTTGCAATTTTATTTCGAAGATAAAGTGGTTTAACTTTATCTGATGAGATTAATTTATTTTTAATTGCACTATAATAACCTAATTTTGCAATTTGACGCGCAGATGGAATAATTAATTTTTGAATATTATTAGCAGTTAATATGCATTTATTAAACAATATAGAATTATAAAATTTATTTTTATATATTTTTAATCCATTTCCACATAAAATTGGATTTCCTATTGGGGTAATGTATTCAATTGAGGATAAAGTAGGTTTAGTAATGATATTCCATCCTATATCTGAATTTATATAATTATATTGCGCCCAATATACTTCCCCCATATGAGCATCTAATATAGTTAAAACATCTTTTATATTAAAATATTCATAACAAGCTTGCGCCATTGCTTCTAATGTAATAATAGGGGCCACTAATAATTTTGCTCCGAATGACAATCCTTGTGTTATACCGCACGCAATTCGCGTGCCAGTGAAGGACCCTGGGCCAATTCCACATGCAATAAAATTGCATTGTTTTAGTTCAATTTGAGCATGTTTTAATATCATTTGTATCATTGGTAAGATATATTGTGAATGTTTATTTTTATTATAAGATTCATAACTAAATAAATTACACTTATTTAGTAGCGCTACACTTGAAATTTCAGTGGATGTTTCTATAGCAAGAATTGTGAACATTTTGAAATTTAATTTTTAAAATTTATAAAATATAAATATTTATGAACTTTTTAAAGCTCAATAAGAATAATAAAAATAATTTAAAATTAGCTATTTTACAAAAAAAATGGATTATAGCTTGTTTATGTGCAAGATGGTGTGATATTTGTCGTAAATATGAAATGAATTTTTTTAAATTATCACAGCGTTATTTGCAATATTATTTTGTTTGGATTGATATTGAAGATCAATATAATATTATTGGTGATTTTGATATTAATAATTTCCCTACTTTACTTATTCAATACGGTAATAAAGTATTTTTTTTTGGAGAAATAAACCCTAAAATTTCTTTAACAGAATTTATATTTAATAATATATGTAAAAAAAATAAAGAATTAAATTCTAATTTTTTATTAGAAAAAGAAAATAAATTTTGGCAAAAAAATATTGAATTAAGTTTTAGGTTAAATAAAAATTATTTATAAAAAATAAATTAAAACTAATCTATAGATTAGTTTATAATAATATTATAAAAATAATTTAAAATGGAGATGTGGCCGAGTGGCTAAAGGCACTTCCCTGCTAAGGAAGCATACGGGTTTACTTGTATCGTGGGTTCAAATCCCACCATCTCCAATAAAATTTATAAAATATATATTTTTAAATTTAAATATTTTTAATAATGTATTAAATAAATTTATTACGTAATGTTTTTTTTCGTTCATTTTCTTTTAAAAAACGTTTTCTTAAGCGAATATTTTTTGGTGTTATTTCTACAAGTTCATCATCATTAATAAATTCAATTGCATATTCTAGTGTGATTTTAATAGGCGATATAAGATGTATAGCTTCATCACTTCCGGAAGAACGAATATTTGTTAGTTGTTTTTCTTTGATTGGATTTACAAGTAAATCATTATCTCGTGAATGAATACCAATAATCATTCCCTCATAGACTAAATCGTTATGATTAATAAATAAACGACCGCGATCTTGTAATTTCCATAAAGAATATGCAACTGCTTTACCAGAATATTGAGAAATTAATACACCATTTCTGCGTTTTCCTAAATCGTGTTTTGATTTATTATAAAATGGCGCGTATTTTTCAAATACATGACTTATTAATCCAGTACCACGTGTTAATGTTATAAATTCATTTTGAAATCCAATTAATCCTCTAGATGGAATGCGATATTCTAAACGTACTCTTCCTTTTTCATTAATTTCCATATTTTTTAAATTCCCACAACGGTAACTAAGTTTTTGCATAATACTACCTTGATTAATTTCTTCAATATCAACAATAAGATTTTCGTATGGTTCACAGTATTCACCATTTAGTGTTTTAAAAATAACACGGGGACGAGATACCGATAATTCATAACCTTCACGACGCATATTTTCTATTAAAATAGTTAAGTGTAATTCTCCTCTTCCAGATACTTCATAAATTGAATCATCATATTTATTTTGAACTATACGAAGTCCTATATTATTCTTAATTTCGTGATCAAGACGATTTTTAATTTGACGTGTTGTGATAAATTTTCCTTCATTTCCTGCTAAAGGAGAGTCATTGACCATAAAATTTATTGTTAAAGTAGGTTCATCTATATGTAGCATGGGTAAACCATTTGGTTTATTTGGATCGCAAATAGTAGAACCAATATAAATCTCTTCAATTCCATTAATTAGAACAATATCTCCAGATAATGCTTCATTTACTAATATGCGATCTAAACCTTTAAAGATTCGAATTTGATTTACTTTAGCTTTATTTGGTTTATCCTCCGGCCCGTTCATAATAACTACATTTTGTAGAGACTTAATTCGTCCACTTAAAATCCTTCCAATTCCTATTTTTCCTAAATACGAAGAATGCTCTAATGATATTATTTGTAATTTTAGTGGATCATTAGAATTATCTTTGTACACAGGTACATATTTTAATATAGCCTCAAATAATGGAATCATATTACCTTGACGAACTTTTGAATTTTCATTGGCGTAACCATGTAATGCTGAAGTATAAATTATTGGAAAATCTAATTGTTCTTCAGTTGCACAAAGTTTATCAAATAAATCAAAAGTTTCATTAACCGCCCATTCTGGACGGGCACTAGAGCGATCAATTTTATTAATAACAACAATTGGTTTAAAACCTAATTTTAAAGCTTTACGTGTTACAAATCGTGTTTGAGGCATAGGTCCTTCTACTGCATCAATAAGAAGTAAAACATTGTCTACCATTGATAAAATACGCTCAACTTCTCCTCCAAAATCAGAATGACCAGGAGTATCAACAATATTAATGCGCGTACCTTTATATTCAATAGAACAATTTTTAGAAAAAATTGTAATACCTCGTTCTTTTTCAATTTCATTTGAGTCCATTATACGCGTATTAACATTTTGATTTTTACGAAATGTTCCTGATTGACGTAATAGATGATCAATAAGAG
Source organism: Candidatus Profftella armatura (Diaphorina cf. continua) (assembly GCF_016593155.1). Classification (GTDB taxonomy): domain Bacteria; phylum Pseudomonadota; class Gammaproteobacteria; order Burkholderiales; family Burkholderiaceae; genus Profftella; species Profftella armatura_A. The sequence goes on from NZ_AP023215.1 coordinate 270,997, forward strand.
TAGTTTTACCATGATCAACATGAGCAATAATTGCTATATTTCTAAAAGATCGTTTTGTTTTTAACATAAAATTTATAAAATTAATATTAATTTAATATACTAAAATTAGTTAATATTTATATAAAATATAATTATTAAAATAATGAAATTAGACGCACTGGAGTTAATAAAAAAAAATTATTTATAAAACCAATTCCAAGGAATTGATAATTTTTTTTATTATAAACACGAACTTTATTATTTAATTTAAAACCTGAATCATTTAATTTAAAATCTTTAGATAAAAGTAAATTTTGTCCATGTAAAAAACGTTTAGATAATAAATTTGATAAATAAATAATTCTAAATGATGATAGTAAAATATCTATTGGAATTAATGATGAAATACGCTCATATTCTGAGTATTTAATAAATGCATCAATATTTAAACATTTATCTAATGTTAATTTATCAATTCCAATTCGACGTAAAGATTTTAAATGCGCGCCACATCCTAACATTTTTCCTATATCTTCACTAAGTACCCGTATATATGTTCCTTTGCTACAATGTATACGCAGAGTTAAATATGGGATAGTGTAATTGATTATTGTAATTTTATATATTTCGATATATCTTAATTTTCTTTTTAAGGTTATACCAGATCGAGCATATTTATATAGGGGTATTCCTTTATATTTTAATGCAGAATACATCGGCGGAATTTGAGAAATTTTTCCATGAAAATTTATTAAAATTTTTTTAATAATTTCTATTGAATTTGGGGTATTTTTATTAAAATCAATAACTGTACCTTCAATATCTCCTGTTTCAGTAGTAATTCCTAAATGCATAATAGCTTCATAATATTTATCGGCTTCAGATAAATAATTAGAAAATTTAGTTGCCTCCCCAAAACATAGAGGCAGTAAACCTGTCGCAAATGGATCTAATGTACCAGTATAACCAACTTTTTTAGCGTTTAATAAATATTTTATTTTCTTTAATGCATTATTACTAGATAAACCAGGTGGTTTATCTAATAATAAAACACCATGAATAATATTTTTATTTTTTCTGATATGAAATTGCATAAAATATTTAATCTATAATTTAATTAAATAATAATATTAAAATTAATTATTAGTATTGTTATTTAAAGCCTTATCAATTAATTTGGATATCATCATAGCATTTTCTATAGAATGATCATAAATAAAATTAAGAATAGGCAAGGTATGAATGTGCAATTTTTTAGAAAGTTTAAATCGAATATAATTATTAGCTTTAGATAAATTATCTAAAATATTTTTAATAGAAATATCTTTATTAAAAGTTGTAAAAAAAATTTTAGCATAAGAATAATCTAAAGTGATTTTTACTTCTGTAATTGTAATAATATTTATGCGAGGATTTTGAATATCAAATGCAATAATTTCTGAGATATCGCGTTGAATTTGATTTTCTATTCGAGCTAATCTTTCTAAAGTAATTTTTTTTTGATGCATTTTATTTTTTAAAAAATTTATTTTAGAATATTTTATTATTTATTAATTTATATATTTTTTGTAATTTCATGAATTTCGAAAATTTCAAGACGATCTCCTATGATAATTTCATTATAATTTTTTAATGAAATACCGCATTCAAAACCAGCTTTTACTTCTTTAACATTATCCTTAAAACGTTTTAATGAATCTAGTTCTCCTGTCCAAATCATACTTTTATTACGTAATATTCGAATTTTTGAATCACGACGTATAAGTCCTTCTAAAATATAGCAACCAGCAATTGTACCAACCTTACTAACTATAATAATTTGACGAATTTCAGCTAATCCTAATAAATTTTCTTTTTTTTCTAAAGGTAATAAATTAGTTATTTCTGATTTAATTTCTTTAATAATATTATAAATAATATTATGATAACGAATATTTATACCATTAATTTGAGCTAATTTTCGAGTAGATGCATCAGCTTGCACATTAAATCCAATGATTATTGCTTTAGAGGTAATTGCTAAATTAATATCTGATTCATTAATATTTCCAACCGCATTATGTATTACTTGTATTTTAATTTTATTAGTTGATAGGTTTTTTAAACTTTCCGTTAAAGCTTCTCGTGATCCATGAACATCTGTTTTAATAATTATTAAGAAATTTCTTAATTCTTTTTCATTAATATTATTAAACATATTTTCTGATTTAGGGGGGTGTTGTTTTTCTAATTTAAAATCACGAAATTTACCTTGACGAAACAAACTAATTTCACGGGCTTTTTTTTCATTTAATATAACTAATAATTCATCTCCTGAAGAAGGTACCTCTGTTAATCCTTGAATTTCAACGGGGATTGATGGACCAGCTTCAAGAATACTTTTACCGTTTTCATCTAACATAGAACGTATTCGACCGTAACTTACCCCAGCTACAACCATATCACTTCGGTGTAATGTACCAGATTGTATTAAAACCGTAGCCACAGGCCCTTTTCCTTTATCCAATCGAGATTCAATTATTACTCCCTTTGCTGGAGTTGAAACTGGGGCTTTTAATTCTAAAAGTTCAGCTTGTAATAAAATATTTTCTAGTAATGTATTAATACCCGTACCTTTTTTTGCGGAAATAGATATAAAGGGAGATGCGCCACCATATTCCTCTGGAATTACTTGCTCAGAGATTAATTCTTGTTTTATACGATCTAAATTAATATCTAATTTATCAATTTTATTAATAGCCACTATTAATGGCACCCCACTAATTTTAGCATGCGCAATTGCCTCACGTGTTTGAGGCATTACTCCATCATCTGCAGCGACTACTAAAACTACTATATCAGTAACTTTAGCTCCTCTAGCTCGCATTGCAGTAAACGCTTCATGCCCCGGGGTATCTAAAAAAGTAATTGAGCCATGATTTGTTGTAACATTGTAAGCTCCAATATGTTGAGTAATCCCTCCTGCTTCATTAAATACTACATTAGTTTTTCGAATATAATCTAATAAAGAAGTTTTTCCATGGTCAACATGCCCCATAATAGTAACAATAGGTGCTCTAACTAATGATTCAGAGGTAATATTATTGTATTCAGTTAATAAAAAAGATTCAGGATCATTTAATTTAGAAGCATGTGCAATATGTCCCATTTCTTCAACTAAAATCATTGCAGTTTCTTGATCTAAAATTTGATTAATAGTAACCATTTGTCCTAATTTCATTAGGTTTTTAATTATTACTGATGATTTTACCGACATTTTATGCGCTAATTCTGATACTATTATAGTTTCAGGAATATAGATATTTTTAATTATAGAATCAGTTGGAATTTGAAAATTTGTTTTATGTTCTTTATTATTTTTATAATTTTTTGATTTTATACGATTATTACCACGATTATTGGTATTAATATATGTTTTTGTATTACTTCTACGTTTTTTATAAGAATTATCTTTCCATTTAGATGATTTTTTTTCTAATTGAGTTAAATTTTTATTAAATATATTTAATTTTTTTATATCTTTTTTTTCATTTGATGATTTATTATATTTATTTAGCATACTTTATTTTTAAACTATATAAAATTTTATTTATAATATTTATTTAATAATATGTAATTTTTTAAATTTTTGTAATTTTAGTAATTTTTATAAAAATATTAATTAATAATATATTCTTTTATATAATTGTTGAGTTGATTTTTTGTTAGTAGTAATATTAATTTTCCATCCGGTTAAATTTGATGCCAAGCGTACATTTTGACCATTACGACCAATGGCAATTGCTAAATTTTCTTCATTAACTATTACATCCATAATGTGTTTGTTTTCATTTGCTATCATTGATAGTACATTGGCTGGAGATAATGCACTAATAACAAATTTTTTTGGATCCTTTGACCAAAGTATAATGTCAATACGCTCTCCTCCAAGTTCTCCAATAACAGCTTGTACACGAGATCCGCGTATTCCAACGCATGCTCCGATTGGATCTATATGTTTATTTAGAGAATATACAGCTATTTTTGAGCGAATACCTGGATCACGCGCGGCTGATTTAATTTCTAAAGAACCTTGTTCTATTTCAGGAACTTCTAATCTAAATAAATTTATAATAAACTCCGGTGAAATACGAGATAAAATTATATAAGGTTTTTTATATATTTTATTATTATTATAATTACATTCAATTTGTTGAATATAAGCACGTAAACGATCTCCAATTCGAAAATTTTCTTTTGGAATCATTTTATTTCTTGGTAAACGAGCTTCAATTTTTCCTAATTCAACAATAGCATCTCCATTACGCTCTATACGTTTAACTGTTCCAACAATCAAAGAATTATTTTGCTTAAGAAAATCAGATAAAATTTTTTTACGTTCCGCTTCTCGAATACATTGCAATACTAGCTGCTTAGTATCTTGCGCAAAACGACGTCCAATATCAACTGATTCTATTGGTTCTTCAATATAATCATCAATTTCTATATTTGGAATTCTTTCTAAAGCTTCAAAATGTAGTACCTCTTGATCTGGTAATTTAAGACCAGCATCATTTGGAACAACATGCCAACGACGAAAAGATTCAGAAAATCCTTTTTCTCGATCAATTGATACGCGAATATCAACTTCGCCTTTATAACGCTTTTTTGTTGCTTGAGCAAGCGCATGCTCTAGAGATCTAAAAATTACTTCTTCATCGATATTTTTTTCACGTGCTAAAGCATTTATTAAGGATAAAATTTCACGACTCATATTGACCCCCGAAATTTACTTATAAAAATATATAAATATATTTTATCCAGATTAATTTAATAATCTTTAATAGAATAATCTATTATTATATTTTTTTTAAAATAAAAAATTAATTATTAAAAATTAATAATTAATTTTTAATTTCTTTATTTTATAAAATATATATTTAAAAATATCTCTATTATAAATTAATTTAATAATTTTTATTATATATTTTTAAAATATTTTTAGTTATTTAAATTTTAAAAATTAATTTATAAAAATTTTTATATATATTTAATTTAGATTATATGTAAGTAATAAATTATTAACAATATTTTTTTTTAATTCTTTTAAATATCCTCGTTTAAATTCATATGGTAATTTAATTATTCCATAACGAATACGGATTAAACGAGATACAACTAATCCAAATATTTCAAACATTTTACGTACTTCTCTATTACGACCCTCATAAATTATTACTTTATACCATTTATTGGAACCATATCCTCCGGATTCAGAGATATTTGAAAAACGCGCTAAACCATGTTTTAATTTAATTCCTTTAATTAATTTTATTTTTATATTATTTGTTAATTTTCCTAATATGCGTACAGCGTATTCACGTTCAATATTATAACGAGGATGTGATAATCTATTCACTAATTTTCCTGAATTAGTGAATAATAATAAACCCTCTGTATTAAAATCAAGTCTTCCGATAGATAACCATTTTGAATATTTTATATTTGGTAAATTATCAAATACTGAGGGACGATTATTAGGATCATTGTAACTAACAATTTCACCAGAAGGTTTATAATAAATTAGTATACGAATAGTATTTTTATAAATTTTATTTTTTAATAATTTTCCATTAATTTTAATACAATCATTTAAAGAGATGCGTTGACCGATATGTGCTAGTTTATTATTTATAGAAATACAACCGGAAATAATTAATTTTTCTATATTTCTGCGTGAACCTATTCCGATATTAGCTAGTGCTTTTTGTAATTTTGGAAAGTTATTATTTTCTTTTGGAGTTTTAATATTTTTTGAAATATTTTTAATGTATGGAAATATCATGATATTTTTAATAGCAATAAAAATAATTTTAATTCTATTTATAATTGAATATAATGTGATAGTCCAATTTTTTTAATTAATTTTAACTGCATTTCTAACCAATAAATATGTTTTTCGGTATCACATAGAATATTTATTAATATATTTTGTGAAATATAATCATTAAATTTATTAATGCTTAAAATTCCTTTTTTTATTGTAATTTGAGAAATTTTTTCTAATTTTAAATCATTTTTTAAAATTTCTATAATATTTTTACTCACTTTAAATTGATGTAATATTCTCATATTAGGTTCACCATTAAGCATAAGAATACGATCAATTAATTGATCAGCATGTTTCATTTCTTCAATAGATTCTTTATATTCTTTTTTAGATATTTTTATAAATCCCCAATTTTTACATATTTTAGAATGTAAAAAATATTGATTAGCCGCAGAGAGTTCGTTTATTAATTGAAAATTAAGTACTTGAATAATAGATGAATTATCTTTCATAAAATTTCCATAAAATTAATAAAAATTTTTATAAGTTAAGGATTAAATTTAGTTATATTTTTTAAAGCGTAAATATTGAATAGTTTTTAATTGAGCAATAATAATTGCTAATTTAGATTGAACTATTGAATAATCAACATTTGATTTTTTATCGGATAAAATATTTTCAAGTAAAATTTTTTCTTTTTTTATTTTTTCTTCAACTAAATCAGAACCACGTATTGCTGCGTCAGCTAAAACAATTATAGAATAAGGTTGTATATCTATAATCCCTCCAGAAACAAAAATACATTTTTCTTTGATTTGTTTATTAATTTTTATTCTTATAAATCCTGGTTTTATGCATGTAATTAATGGAGAATGTGAAGGATAAATTCCTAATTCTCCTAACTCTCCGGGTAATACTACAAATTTTATATTTTTATTAGAAAATAATAAACCTTCAATTGATACTATATCAAGATGCATAGTATGAATTGTCATATAATTTTTCCAGTTTTATAATTAAATTTAATAATGATATTTATTTATTTAGCGTATTAATTTATTAGATTTCTCAATAGCTTCATCAATTGTTCCAACCATATAAAAAGCTTGTTCTGGAATATTATCTAATTCTCCACTAGAAATTAAATTAAATCCATTTAATGTGTCTTTTAGTGATACGTATTTTCCAGTTTTTCCGGTAAATACTTCTGCAACATGGAATGGTTGAGATAAAAAGCGCTGCATTTTACGTGCACGTGTAACTAATAATTTATCTTCAGGTGCTAATTCATCCATTCCTAATATAGAAATAATATCACGCAATTCTTTATAACGTTGTAATGTGCTTTGTACTAATCTAGCAATTTTATAATGTTTTTTTCCTACAATTAATGGATCTAATTGACGAGATGTAGAATCTAATGGATCAATTGCGGGATATATACCTAATGATGCAATATCTCGAGATAATACTACAGTGGAATCTAAATGAGCAAAAGTAGTAGCGGGAGATGGGTCAGTTAAATCATCTGCAGGAACATAAACAGCCTGTATAGATGTAATAGAACCTTTTTTAGTGGAAGCAATACGTTCTTGTAAATAACCCATTTCTTCCGCTAAAGTAGGTTGATAACCAACTGCAGATGGCATTCGTCCTAATAATGCTGATACCTCAGTTCCAGCTAATGTATAACGATAAATATTATCAATAAAAAATAATACATCTTTTCCTTCATCTCTAAATCCTTCGGCAATTGTTAAACCAGTTAGAGCTACACGTAATCTATTACCAGATGGTTCATTCATTTGACCGTATACCATAGAGACTTTAGATTCTTCTGGTTTATCTAAATTAATTACTTTGGCTTCTATCATTTCATTATAAAAATCATTTCCTTCACGTGTTCGTTCTCCAACTCCAGTAAATACAGATAATCCGCTATGAGCTTTTGCGATATTATTAATTAATTCCATCATATTAACAGTTTTTCCAACTCCCGCTCCTCCAAATAAACCTACTTTTCCACCCTTAGAAAAAGGGCATATTAAATCAATTACTTTAATTCCTGTTTCTAATAATTCTTGAGATGAGGATAATTCTTCGTATGAAGGAGGATTACGATGAATAGAAGAAATATATTTGTTACTGATATTGCCTTTTTCATCTATTGGATTTCCAAGAACATTTATTATTCTACCTAATGTGGCCTTACCAATTGGTATCATAATAGGTTTTCCTGTATTTTTTACTATAGTACCTCTACGTAAACCTTCAGATGCCCCAAGAACAATAGTTCGAACAATTCCATCACCTAGTTGTTGTTGTACTTCTAAAGTAAGTTCTGAATTTTCTATTTTTAAAGCATTATATATTTTAGGTACCATATTGTGTGGAAATTCCACGTCTACCACAGATCCAATGCACTGAACAATTTTACCATCAGACATTATCTTTATTTCCTTTATAAAAATTTTTTAAAATTTTTTTTTTATTTTCTTTTAAGAATTAAATTACAGAAGAACCGCTAATAATTTCTGATAATTCTTTAGTAATTGTTGCTTGTCTAGTTTTGTTATATATTAATTTTAATTCATCTATTATATAGTCAGCATTTTCGCTAGCTGATTTCATTGCCATCATTCTTGAAACTTGTTCTGATGCTATATTTTCAGATACTAATTGATAAATTAATGCTTCGATATAACGAATAAATAATTTATTAATTAAAGTAATAATATCTGTTTCGTATGTATAATACGAAGAATATTTACTATTATTTTTTTTGGAATAAATTAGGTGTTTATAATCAAAAGGTAATAATTTATAAATAGTTGCTTTTTGTTGTATTGTATTTATGAATTTAGTATATATTATATATATTGAATTAATAAGATTATTTTGATAATTTTTTAGTAAAATTTTAATTAAGTTAGTTAATTTATTTAAATATAATATATCACCAATGTGCGTAATACATAATTTAGTTTTAATATTAATTTCATTTAAAAAATTTAATCCTTTTTGACCGATAGCAAAAAAATCTATAAAATTACCTTTATTTTCTAATTCATTTATTTTTTTTATTAATATACGAAATATATTAGAATTTATGGAGCCACATAAACCTTTATCTGTGGTAATTAAAATAATAGCAACACGTTTTATTTTATTTTTTTTTTTTAAAAATAAATTTTTATACTCACAATGAGTTCGCAATAAATTACAAATAATTCTTTTAATATTTTCACTATAAGGACGAGCTTCGTGCATTTTATTTTGTGTTTTTCTCATTTTTGATGCCGATACCATTTCCATAGCTTTAGTAATTTTTTTTGTATTTTTAATGCTTTTAATTTTATTAAAAATATTTTTACTAGTAACCATAATTTAATTTATAAAATTATTTTTATATTTTAGGATTATAAGATTTCTTAAAATTTATTAAAATAGTAGTTAAAGAATTCTCTATATCTAAATTAAATTTATTAGTATTTTTAATTTTTTCTAAAAGAGAACTTTGACATGTTTTCATAAATTTGTATAAAGAAGATTCAAAATTTAATATTTTTTTAATTTCTATATCATCTAAAAAACCTTTATTAATAGCAAATAATATTACAGATATTAATGAGATTGGTAATGGAGAATATTGTTTTTGTTTTAATAATTCAGTTACTCGTGCGCCACGATCAAGTTGTTTTCGGGTAACTGAATCTAAATCTGAGGCGAATTGTGAAAATGCAGCTAATTCACGATATTGAGCTAAATCAGTACGAATATTACTGGATAATTTTTTAATAAATTTAATTTGCGCGGCTCCACCAACTCTTGAAACAGAAATACCTGCATTAATTGCTGGACGAATACCAGAATTAAATAATGAAGAATCTAAAAAAATTTGACCATCGGTAATTGAAATTACATTAGTTGGAACAAATGCTGATATGTCTCCCGCTTGTGTTTCGATAATCGGTAAAGCTGTTAAAGATCCAGTTTTGCCAGTTATCTTGCCGTTTGTGTAATTTTCAACATATTTAATATTTACTCTAGCTGAGCGTTCTAATAATCGACTATGTAAATAAAATATATCTCCAGGATAAGCTTCTCTTCCTGGTGGTCGTCTTAAGAGTAATGATATTTGACGGTAGGCAATCGCTTGTTTAGATAAATCATCATAAACAATTAATGCATCTTTTCCATGATCTCTAAAATATTCGCCAATAGTACAACCTGAATAAGCTGATATAAATTGCATAGAAGCAGAATCAGAAGCTGTTGCAACAACAACAATAGTATATGGCATTGCTCCATATTTTTCTAATAAATTTACGGTTTTTTTAATAGATGATATTTTTTGCCCAATAGCAACATAAATACAAGTAACATTTTGATTCTTTTGATTAATAATTGTATCTATTGCTATGGAAGATTTTCCAGTTTGTCGATCTCCAATAATTAATTCACGTTGACCTCTACCAATGGGCACTATAGAGTCTATTGCTTTAATACCTGTTTGAAGAGGTTCAGAGACTGATTGGCGAAAAATTACTCCAGGAGCAACTTTTTCAATTGGAGCGGTTAATTTTGTTTTGATTAGGCCTTTTCCGTCAATTGGATTCCCAAGAGCATTAATTACTCGACCACATAATTCTGGGCCAATAGGTACTTCTAGAATACGCCCCGTGCATTTAACTATATCACCCTCAGAAATATGTTCATATTTACCAAGAATAACTGCTCCTATAGAATCTCTTTCTAAATTTAAAGCCAAACCAAAAACATTACCAGGAAATTCTAACATTTCACCTTGCATTGCGTTGGATAAACCATAAATTTGACAAATACCATCAAAAACTGATATTACTTTACCTTGATTATAAATTTCAGCAGTATTATTAAAATTTTTAATTTGTTCTTGAATTATTGTACTAATTTCAGATGCATTAATTTGCATTATATAAACTCCAAAAATATATATTTTGTATTTTTTAAATTACTTAATAAATCATTAAAGTAGAATGTAATTTTTTTAATTTAGTGTATATAGAAAAATCAAATACTTTATCTTTTATAATTAAACGAAATCCTCCAATTAAGTTTTTATCAATAATTACTGATGCCCGTAATTTGAAATTAAATTTTTTTTCCAGGATGGAAATTAAATCATTTAATTGTTTATTTGTTAAAGTATATGCGCTAATAATTTTAATATTATTTATATTTTCATATTTATTTTTCATCATATGAAATTGTGTAATAATTTTTGGCAATAAAAATAAACGTTTTTTAATAACTAATATAGAAACAAAATTTTTTACATGATTATTGGAATATTTTTTTAAAGAATTTATAATAATTTCAATTAATTCTATATTTGGTAGTACAGAATATTTTGAAAAAATTAGAATATTTGGATATTTAATAGATATTTTTTTAATTATTTCTTCTATTTTTATAATTAATTTATTCCAAAATTTTATTGTTTTATAAGATTTAGCAAAGTTAAATAATGCCTTTGAATATGGTCGCGCAATAGTTGAAATATTAATCATTTTTATAATTCTGTTTTTAATTGATTTAATAAATTTGAGTTAACTTCAATAGTAATTTTATTATTTAAAATTTTTTCAGCGCTTTTTATTGCTAAATTAACTATTTCATTATGTAAATTTTCGCGTGCTATATTAATTTGTTGAATAATTTCTATTCTAGCGTTAGAGAAAATAAGATTAGCTTCTTCAGTTGCTGTTTTTTTAGATTTTTCAATGATTAATTTACACTGTTTTTCAGTTAAATTAATACGTTTTTTATTTTCTTCATGAGTAGCTATTAATTCTTCATGTATACGTTTTCTATCATGGGATAATTTTTCTTTTTCAGAATTAGCGGAAGCCAATATATCTGAAATTTTTTTTTTTCTATTATCTAGTGCTTCAATTAAAGGGGGCCAAATAAATTTTTTTGTAAAACCTACAAAAATAAAAAATACTAGAAATTGAATAAATAATGTTGAATTTAAATTCATACTGATTTTCCTTTAAAAATAAATATAAAACGCAAAGTGGATTTATTTAATAATAAATGGATTCGCAAAAGCAAATAACATAGCAATACCAACGCCAATTAAAAAAGCCGCATCAATTAAACCGGCAAGTAAAAATACTTTTGTTTGAAGAACATTTATTAATTCAGGTTGGCGAGCTGCTGCTTCAAGATATTTCCCGCCCATAATAGCAATACCAAGACAAGCACCAATTGCTCCTAAACCAATAATTAAACCACAAGCTAAAGCTATAAATGAAAGGTCAGTCATAATATAATTCCTATAAAAATTAATTTTTAATAAAAGTATAAATTAGAATTAAAAAATTTTTTAATTTAATTTAATAATTTATTTTTTAAATTTAATGACGTTCATGTGCTTGACCAATATAAACTAATGTTAACATCATAAAAATAAAAGCTTGTAATAATACAATTAGAATATGAAATATAGTCCATATTGAACCTATAATTACATGACCAATAAAACCAAAAACAGTTGAAATTGATCCTAATAATGCTATTAATAAAAATAGCAATTCTCCGGCGTACATATTTCCAAATAAACGCATACCTAATGAAATTGTTTTTGCTAAAAATTCAATTACATTAAGCAATAAATTAAATGGTGCTAACCATATACCAAATGGAACTGAAAATATCTCATAAATAAACCCAAAAAATCCTTTAATTTTAATACTATAATATAAAATTAATATCAGTATTCCAAGGGAGATACCTAAAGTACCATTTAAATCAGCAGTTGGCACAATATGATGATAAGGAAATAGTTTTTCTAATCCAAATAATTTAAATATATATGAAAATAGGTCTACTGGAATAAAATCCAGTGAGTTCATAAGCGTTATCCATATAAAAATTGTTAATGCTAATGGAGAAATGAATTTACGATTATTACTATTATGTATGATGGATTTGGATTGATCTTCAATCATTTCTATGATCATTTCAATAAATGCTTGAAATCTAGAAGGAATATCAGAAGTCGCCTTATTTGCAATAATATACATAATTAAACAACCAAACACGCCGGTAAATATAGACCAAAAAATAGTATCTATATTAAATATTGAAAAATCAATAATTTTTTTTTGATATGCTGTAGATAAATGATTAAGATGATGAGCAATATATTCTGATGCAATTCGAGCGTCAAGTAAAACTGCAGACATGATTGTAGTATTTAATAACTAGTGAATAAAATGGATATTAAAATAAATTAAATTTATTTAAAGATATAAATATTATTATAAATACTTTAAAATTTACAATATAAAATTATAAATGTTTAGTTCAACGGTAGTCAAATACTAAATAATAATTTTAATTATTTTAATGTTTTTTTAAATATTTCTGATAATTTTACTGGATTAGCTTTATTATTGCTAAGTTTTATAGCTTTTCCAATTAATGCATTAATTGCTTGTTTTTTACCAGAATAAAATTCTTGAATTAATTTAGAATTGGTTGATAATACAGTATCAACAATTTTTTTTAAAATAGAAGAATCAGAAATTTGATATAATTTATTAGTTTTAATAATATGATCCACAATACTAGAATCTAAAGATTTTTTTTGGTATATAATAAAAAATATATCTTTTGCAATTTTATTTGAAATTGTTCCATCAAAAATTCTTTTTAGTAATAAAGAAAATTGTATTGGAGTAATTGGTAAATCATTAATATCATTATTTTGATTAATTTTAGGTATAATTTCTTTTATTAACCATTTAATGATTAATTTAATTTTAGAGATACCAATATTAATGATTGAATTTTCAAAAAAATATGCTATTTTTTTTGATTGCGTTAATTTTATAGCATCAAATTCGGATAAATTATAATTAGTAATTATACGTTTACGTATGACGTCAGGTAATTCTGGCATTATAGATTTTATGTATTGTATCCATTTAGTTGAAATAAATAACGGAGGTAAATCTGGATCTGGAAAATAGCGATAATCTTTTGAATTTTCTTTTTTTCTCATTGAGATTGTTTTTTTAATATTAGGATCATATCTACGAGTTTCTTGTATAATATTATTATTATTTTCAAGTAATTTAATTTGACGATTTATTTCATAATTAATAGCATCTTCCATGAAACGAAATGAATTCAAATTTTTAATTTCATTACGTATACCATATTTATTTTTATTAACTTTTTTAATAGATATATTAACATCACATCGAAATGATCCATTTTGCATATTTCCATCACAAATTCCTAACCACATAACTAGTGAATGTAAACTTTTAGCGCAAGCTACTGCTTCTTGAGCGCTACGCATACTAGGTTCAGTAATAATTTCTAATAAAGGTATTCCGGCACGATTAAAGTCAATGCCAGTTTTATCAAAATAATTTTTATGTAGTAATTTTCCAGCATCTTCCTCTAGATGAGCTTGAATAATTTTTGCAGAACTCCATTTTACTTTTTGTTTTTTTTCTATAGGAAAGAGGATGCTTCCTTCTTTAATTAATGGTAATTCAAGTTGACTTATTTGATAACCTTTGGATAAATCTGGATAAAAATAATTTTTACGAACAAATATTGAATATGAAGATATTTTTGCATTAACTGCTAATCCGAATTGAATAGCATACTCCACTGCTTTTTTATTAAGTACCGGTAAAGTACCCGGTAATGCTAAATCAAATGGATTAATTTGAGTGTTTGCATTTGCACCAAAACAAACTGGTGATTCGCTAAAAATTTTAGATTTAGTTAGTAGTTGTGTGTGTATTTCAAGACCAATTATAACCTCCCATTGCATATTTTTTCCTTATTATTTTAAGATTAAAATTTTCAAATTATATATATTTTAATATTTTTAAAAGTGCTTATAAAGCACTCTTATAGTTTCGGAGTTTTAAGATGCCAGTCGGTAATATTTTGATATTGATGAGCTATATATAATAATTGTGCTTCTTTAAAATAATTACCAATTATTTGTAATCCAATTGGTCGATTAATATTTTTGGGATTTTTACTAAATCCACATGGAATAGACATCCCTGGTAATCCAGCTAAACTCGTTGATAGTGTAAAAATATCAGATAAATAATTAATGACCGGATCTCTCTTATCCCCAATATTCCAGGCAACTGTTGGTGATACTGGTCCCATAATAACATCACAACAACTATTTGGTCCGGTTAATATTTTTTGAAAATCTTCTGAAATTAATCTTCGAATACGTTGAGCTTGTAAATAGTAAGTATTATAACAATCGTGTGATAATACATGTGAACCTATTAGAATACGTCTCTTTACTTCCTCTCCGAATCCTTCTGTGCGAGATTTTTTGTACATATCTATTAAATTTTTATAATTTTTAGAACGATAACCATATCGAACTCCATCAAAACGGCTTAAATTAGATGCAGCTTCAGCAGGCGCAATAACATAATAAACAGGAATAGAGAGATTTGTTTTTGGCATAGAAATATCTACTAATTTAGCGCCAAGTTTTTCAAATTCTTTTAATGCGGAACATATTCCATATTGTACATCGGATTCTAAATCTACATTAAAAAATTCACGAGGCATACCAATTCGCAGTCCTTTTATTCCTTTTGTATTTTTTCTTAATTTATAACTAAAATCTTCATCTTTTCTTTGTAAACTAGTTGAATCGCGTTTATCAAAACCTATCATAACATTTAAAAGCAATGCGCAATCTTCTGCAGTTTTAGCGATTGGTCCTGCTTGATCTAAAGAAGAGGCAAATGCTATCATACCGTAACGAGATATACTACCGTAAGTTGGTTTAATACCAGTTACACCGCATAATGAAGCAGGTTGTCTAATTGATCCCCCTGTATCACTTGCGGTAGTAGCTGGCGCCAATCTAGCTGCTACTGCCGCGGCGGATCCTCCGGATGAGCCACCTGGAACAGAAAAATAATCCCAAGGGTTTCTTACTGGACCAAAATATGAATTTTCGTTACTTGAACCCATTGCAAATTCATCGCAATTAAGTTTTCCAAGCATTACGGTGCCGGCTTTTTTTAAACGTTCTACTATATCGGCATTAAATGGACTAATGTAATTAGCTAACATTTTTGATCCAGCGGTAGTTTTCCAATGACGTGTAACAAATATATCTTTATGGGCTATTGGAATACCAGTTAATTGTGTTTTATTACCGGATATTAATTTTTTTTCAGCAATATTTGCTTGTATTAATGTTAATTCCTCATCAACATGGAGAAATGCATTTAGATTGCTGGTTTTAATACGATCTAAAAAAATTTTTGTTAGTTCAATTACAGAAATTTTTTTATTATTTAATAATAAAGATAATTCTTTAATAGTTTTGTTATACATGAATTTTTATTATTTTAATATGAATTAATAATTTAATAATTTTAAAAAATTTTTATTATTAAAAAATTTTAGGAACAATGTATAAACTATCATGTATTATTGGGGCAAGATTTTGATAATTTTTAAAATAGTTGTTATTTTTAATAGTGATATCTTTTCTTAAAAAAAGTATTTTTTCTTGGATTAATGAAATTGGGTAATAAAGTGGTTCAATATTAGTGGTATCAATATTTTTAATGGATTTAATTAAAGAAAATATATCATTAATTTTTTTAAGAATATCATAAATTTGATTTTTATCTATAGCTAGATAAGATAAATTGGCAATAGATTCAATATCTAATAAGGTTAAAGACATAATGCAAATATAGTTAATAAAATATAGTTAAATAAAAATATTATTAATTATTATAATATATTATTATTTATTATAATATAAAAAATAAAGTAAAAGTATTTCAAGGTTTAAAAGCTTTTAAATAAATATATAAATTTTAATTTTTAAATATAATAAAATTATATCTTTAAACTTTATAAATTTTTAAAAAATATTAAAAATTTTATTTATTATTTAATTTAATAAAAAATATTATATAAAATATCTATTTTTATGTAAAGAAATATTCTAAAATGAATTATTTAAATTTATTTATTAATATTTTTTTAAGTTATTTCTTAAGAAATAATGCTCTTTTATATAATACATTTTTTTTACTACCAGTTAAATTTGATGCCAGTTCTATTGTTTGTTTTAACGTTAATATTTTTAATAATGATTTTAATATATTATCTATTTTTTTATTATTGTGTATATCATTTATATCATTTATATTATTTACTAGACATGTAGACTCAATTAATAAAACAAATTCACCTTTTTTATGATTATCTTTATTTAACCAATCAAAAGCATCTTTTAAAAAGCAGCGATGAATTTTTTCAAATTTTTTAGTTAATTCTTTCGCAAACACAATTTGTCTCATTGGACCAAATATTTTTAATAATTCATGGACTGTTTTAATAATCCGATGAGGCGCTTCATATAAAATAAGTGTTGATTTTATATTTATTAATGAAATTAGCATTTCTTTACGTTTTTTTTTTTTAATTGGCAAAAAACCTAAAAAATAAAAATTTTTATTTTTTAATCCACTAATACAGAAAGCGGTTATAACCGATGATACACCTGGAATTGGTAGAACTCTTAAACCAGCATTTTGTACAGCATTAATAATATAAGACCCAGGATCTGAAATAGTTGGGGTTCCACTATCGGAAACTAATGCGATACGTTCTTTATTTTTTAGTTTAGTAATTATGGTATTTGTTACTTTATATTCATTATATTTATGAGCAGAAAATAATATTTTGGATAAACCATATTGCATTATCAAATTATTAGTATTTCTAGTATCTTCACATGCTATTGAATCAACAATACTAAGCACGTATAAGGCTCGTAGTGTAATATCAAAAATATTTCCAATAGGAGTAGCTAAAACGTATAATGTAGAATTTGGATAATTTTGTAATTCAATTTTATTAAAAAACGAAATATCTATCATAAAAAATATATTAACTGAATGTTGATAATATCATATAAATATTTTATATAATAATGAATATATTATTTCATTTTATGGTGCGGATAAAGGGATTTGAACCCATACGCTTGATAGCACTAGACCCTAAATCTAGCGCGTCTACCAATTTCGCCATATCCGCAAAAATAAAATTAATAATCTTTAGAAAATTACATATTCGTGTTAATTTTTAATATAAATATTTTTCTTGAAAAATTTATTGAAATTTATAGAATATGTTAAATTATATTATTATATATTTATTGTTTTTACAAATTTTTAATTAAAGTATTATTACTGGAGCTATTTAAATATTAAATGGAATATCATTTATTTAAAAAAAAACGTGTATTAACAGGAGATCGTCCTACAGGTCCATTGCATATTGGTCATTATTCTGGATCGTTAAAAACTCGTATTGCATTACAGGATAAATATACTCAATTTATCATAATCGCTGATATACAAGCTTTAACAGATAATACCATTAATCCAATAAAAATTCGTAATGCAATTAATGAAGTTATGTTAGATTATTTAGCGGTAGGAATTGATCCGGTTAAGAATATAATTTTTATTCAATCCATGATTCCTCAGATTTTTGAATTAACTATACTTTATTTAAATTTAGTAAATATTTCTCGAATAGCACGGAATCCAACTATTAAAAGTGAAATACAACAAAAAAGATTTGAAAAATCAATACCAGCGGGTTTTTTTATTTATCCAATTAGTCAAGTAGCGGATATAACTATATTTGATGCAAATATTGTGCCAGTTGGAATTGATCAAGTACCAATGATTGAACAGGCATGTGAAATTGTTGATATATTTAATAATATTTACGGAAAGAATACTTTAATAAGGCCAAAGGCTTTATTATCAAAAAAGGGTAATCGTTTACCTGGAATAGATGGGCATTATAAAATGTCCAAATCTCTTAAAAATGGAATTTATTTATCTGATAGTCCCGATAAAATCGTTAAAAAAATAAAAAGCATGTACACTGATCCTAATCATTTACATATATCAGATCCAGGAAAAGTTGATGGAAATCCAGTATTTACATATTTAGATCAATTTGGAACCGATAAAAAAAAAATTGCTAAAATGAAAGCTCATTATATTCAAGGTGGACTTGGGGATATAACAGTAAAAAAATATTTAATTGAAGTTATGCAAGATTTTTTATTTCCAATCAGAATAAAAAGAAAACAGTTATCTAAAGATAAAAAATATATACAAGATATATTAAAAATTGGTTCAGAACAAGCCCAGGAAGAGGCGGAAAAAACATTAAAAAGAATAAAACATGCAATGAATATTGATTATTTTTAAATATTCAATATATAAAATATAAACTTAAAATATTTAAATATTAATAAAAAAATTTTATAAAATTATTTTAAATAATTTAATTATAAATTAGTTTTGTTATATTAAATATAACAAAACTAATATTTTTAAAAAATTTATAAATAATAAGACTTTGTAGTTATTTATAATTAGTAAAAATCTTTATTTAGTATAAATTTAAAAAATTTTTTTATTATATTTAAAAAAAATTTTTAACCTTGTTTTTCCAAATTTTGGTTTTAGGATTATGTTTGGACCCACCTTCAAGAATAGAATTTTCCAAGGAACGTAAAAGATTTTTTTGATATTCTGTTAATTGTACGGGAGTTTCTATAGTGACATGACAAAATAAATCTCCTGGAATTGAGGATCGTACATTTTTTATTCCCTTCCCACGTAGACGAAAAATTTTACCAGATTGCGTTCCTTCTGGAATTAAAAAAAAAGCCTTACCATTAAGAGTAGGAGCTTCAACCTCTCCCCCAAGCGCCGCTCTTGAAAATGAAATTGGCATTTCATAATGAAGATCATCACCATCTCGTTCAAATACTTTGTGTGGTTTAATATGAATTTCAATATAAAGATTTCCATTTGACCCACCACTCAAACCAGGTTCACCGTTTCCAGGGGAACGAATACGCATATTATTTTCTATCCCAGCTGGAATTTTAACTTCTAATGTTTTATTACGTTTTATGCGACCAATTCCCTTGCAAGATAAACATGGGTGAGAAATAACTTTTCCTGATCCTTGACATTTTGGGCAAGTTTGCTGAATACTAAAAAATCCTTGCTGCATTCTTACTTGACCTTGTCCTGAGCACGTAAAACAGGAAGTAGGTGAAGTTCCTTTTTTAGTTCCATTACCATGGCAAGATTCACATATATCCCATGATGGAACGCGGATAGAAGTATTAAAACCATGAGCGGCTTGTTCTAAAGTAATTTCAAGATTATAACGTAAATCTTTTCCATGTGAACCTTTTTTTTTGTTATCACTACTACGATTAGAACCAAAAATATCCCCAAAAATATCTCCAAATGCATCAGCAAAACTACTTGCTTCTGCAGAAGAACCGCCTCCGCTCATATTTGGATCAATACCCGCATGTCCATATTGATCATAAATTATACGTTTTTCAGAATCCGATAATATTTCATATGCCTCTTTGATTTCTTTAAATTTTTCTTCAGCATTTTTATTATTAGGATTTCTATCTGGATGATATTTCATGGCTAATTTTCTATAAGCCCTTTTAATTTCATTCTCAGAAGCATTTTTTTTTAAATTTAATATTTCATAAAAATCACGTTTTGCCATATTTTTCACAAATCCCAATAATTATTTATTGTTTTAAATTATTTAAAATAGAATGTATTTATGTATTTAAATTTAAATACCAAAATGACCTTTTTGTCATTTTGGTAATTTTATATAAAATAAATGAAAGAATATAAAATATTATTTTACATAAAACATTATTTTATTTCTTTAAAGTCAGCATCAACAACATTTTCATTTTTTGTATTATTTTTATTGCCATTATTATCATTATTGGGTGTTGCGGTATTTTTTTGTGTGTCTGTATATTTTTTTTCATTTAATTTTTGAGAGACAGATAATAATGCGGTAGATTTAGAATCAATAACAGACTTATCATTATTTTTTAACGCTTTTTCAAGTTCATCAATAGCTATTTTAATTTTTTCTTTTTCTGATTCAGTTAACTTATTACCATATTCACTTAAAGATTTTTTTGTTGAATGAATAAGTGATTCCCCATGATTTCGTGATTCAACTAATTCCCTTAAGCGTTTATCTTCTTCTGCATTAGCTTCTGCGCTTTGCACCATTTTTTGTATTTCTTCTTCAGTTAAACCGGAATTAGCTTTAATTGTAATTTTATTTTCTTTACCAGTCATTTTATCTTTAGCGGTAACATGCAAAATACCATTTGCATCTATATCAAATGTTACTTCAATTTGTGGCGTACCACGTGATGCTGGAGGAATGCCTTCTAAATTAAATTCTCCTAAAATTTTATTTCCAGAGGCCATTTCTCTTTCACCTTGATATACTTTTACTGTTACAGCCGGTTGATTATCTTCGGCGGTAGAAAAAACTTGACTAAATTTTGTTGGAATTGTGGTATTTTTTTTAATCATTTTAGTCATTATACCGCCCATGGTTTCAATACCCAAGGATAAAGGAGTGACATCTAATAATAATAAATCTTTACGATCCCCAGATAATACTGATCCTTGAATTGCAGCACCAACAGCCACGGCTTCATCTGGATTTATGTCGCGACGAGGATCTTTTCCAAAAAATTCTTTTACTTTTTCTTGTACTTTAGGCATACGAGTCATGCCACCAACCAAAATAACATCATTAATATCTGATACTTTAATTCCAGCATCTTTAATTGCAATACGGCATGGTTCAATAGTACGTGTAATTAATTCATCAACAAGTAATTCTAGTTTAGAACGAGTAATTTTGATATTTAAGTGAACTGGAGCGCCATTAGCCATAGCAATATAAGGTTCATTTATTTCAGTTTGTTGTGATGAAGATAATTCGATTTTAGCGCGTTCTGCAGAGGCTTTTATTCTTTGTAATGCAATAGAATCTTTTCGTAAATCTATTCCGTTAATTTTATTAAATTCATCTAAAATATAATCTATAATGCGTTGATCAAAATCTTCTCCTCCTAAAAAAGTATCACCATTTGTTGATAATACCTCAAATTGTTTTTCACCATCTACATCAGCAATCTCAATAATAGATACATCAAAAGTTCCGCCACCTAAATCATATACAACAATATTACGGTCACTTTTTCCTGATTTATCAAGACCAAATGCAAGTGCCGCAGCGGTAGGTTCGTTTATAATTCTTTTTACGTCTAATCCAGCAATACGACCAGCATCTTTAGTTGCTTGACGTTGAGCATCATTAAAATAAGCGGGTACAGTAATAACCGCTTCAGTTACTTCTTCGCCCAAATAATCTTCAGCAGTTTTTTTCATTTTACGCAGTACTTCAGCTGAAATTTGTGGAGGAGCTAATTTCTTTTTTCGAACGGAAATCCATGCATCACCATTATCTGCTTTTACAATTTCATATGGCATTAAAGAAATATCTTTTTGAACTTCTTTTTCGTTAAATTTACGACCAATTAATCGTTTTGCGGCATATATTGTATTTTTTGGATTAGTAACTGCTTGACGTTTAGCAGGAGCTCCGACTAGGATTTCACCGTTTTCTTGATAAGCAATAACAGATGGTGTAGTACGAGCGCCTTCAGAATTTTCAATTACTTTAGGTTGACTACCTTCTATTATTGATACACATGAGTTAGTTGTACCTAAATCAATACCAATAATTTTGCTCATAATTCTTCCTTTTAATATTTAATTTAAAATTATTTATTGCGCAACAGTAACAAGAGCTGGACGTAATAATCGTTCAGAAATTAAATATCCTTTTTGCAAAACTATTACAATAGTATTTGGTTCTTGCTCTGCTGGAATTGTTGATACGGCTTGATGCTTCATTGGATCAAGTTTATCTCCAATTATAGGATTAATTTCTAATAAATTATTTTTTTCAAATACAGAAGATAATTGTTTTAGTGTTATTTCAACGCCTTTTTTTAAAGATTCAATGGATGGGGTTTCAATATTTAATGCCATTTCTAAACTATCTTTTACTGACAGCAACCCCTTGGCAAAATTTTCCACAGAAAATTTATATGCGCGTACAAGATCTTCTTGAGATCTACGTCGAATATTTTCAGATTCAGCTTTGGCGCGAAGATAAGCATCTTGCATATAAGAGGCCTTCATTTCTGCGGTATTTAATTTTTTTTTAAGCTCATCTTCGGTTATTTTATTTAATGATGTCTTTTTTTTTAAATTAGAATCTTTTACTTTTTCAAAAATATCTATTGTTTCTTTATTTTTTTTTTTATTATTTTGCATTTAAAGCCCCTAATTAAATCATATAAATACTAAAATTTAGTATTGAGGTAGCTCTAACTTATTTCAAGTATTATAAAATTAAAATTTTAAATATTTAAAAATTATTCTTTTTTATAAAAATTTTATAAAATAAGATATTATTCTTATAACACTTTATAATATAAAATTTTATTAAAATAATGAAAGTCAACTGGATTACACGTTTAAAGGAAAGTTTATCTAAAACTGCTTTTAATTTAAAATCTTTGATTGTTAATAAAAAAATTGACAAAAATTTATATAATGAACTTGAATCAGATTTATTAAAAGCAGATGTTGGTTTTGAGACTACACAATTTTTATTAAATAAATTAAAAAAAATTATAGACTCAAAAAAATTATTTAGTACAGAGCAAATTAAAAATGTTTTACACGATTTATTAGTGAACTTATTAAAGTCATTAGAAAAACCATTAATTTTAAAAAGTAAACCATTTGTAATAATGATAGTTGGAGTAAATGGAGTTGGTAAGACTACTACAATTGGTAAATTAGCGAATTATTTTAAAAAACGTAAAAAATCTGTATTATTAGCGGCTTGCGACACTTTTCGTGCGGCTGCATATGAACAATTATTAATTTTAGGAAAATATAATGATGTTCCTGTTATAACTGAAAAAAAAATTACTGATCCTGCTGCGATAGCTTTTAATGCAATAAATGTAGCACAAAAAAAAAATATTGATATCGTTATAGTAGATACATCTGGGCGCTTATCAACTCAATCTCATTTAATGAGAGAATTAAAAAAAATTAAAAAAGTAATTGAAAAAAAAATATTTAAATTACCATATGAAATTTTTTTAATAATTGATGGAAATACAGGTCAGAATACATTATCTCAAATTAAAGAATTTTCTAAAATCTTACATATTACTGGTTTAATAATTACAAAATTAGATGGCACTACAAAAGGAGGTATATTAGCTGCAATTGCAAAAAAATATTCTATACCTTTATATTTTATAGGTATTGGAGAAAAGATTGAAGATTTACAAATTTTTAATGCAGTAGATTTTGTAAATGCTTTATTAAATTAAAATTAATTAAATAAAAATTTATAATATTATATTAATTTGATAAAATTATTATTAGTTTTGTTAATGAAATCCATGGATCTCTATAATAAGATTTAAGATATATTCCTTTTAGTTCTTTATCGATTTGTACTGCTTCATAAAATGCATATTTTAAAATATCTAAAGATAATCTTTTTAATGCTATTTCTATTAAAGGTTGATGTTTTGTATAAATATGGTATTTTTCAAATAAATTTTTTAAAAATTTTCCATTCTCAATAGCGGTTTTTAATTTAAGTAAAATACAGATTTCTTGCGTAATAACCCATAATATTAATGGAAAAATTTCATTTTCATTTTTTAAATCTTGAAGAATTAATATTAAGCGCATTAAATCTCCGTTTAATATATTTTCTTTAATACTAAATATATTATATTTTGCGGATTTTGATACAGAGTTTTTTACTTGTTGAAATGTAAGGGTTCCAGGTCCATATAAAAAAAATAATTTTATTATTTCTTGATTTGCTGCTAATAGATTACCTTCAACTTGTTCAGTAATAAAATTTAATGTTTTTTTGTCAATATTTTGCTGTTGAGAAATTAATCTAGAATGAATCCATTTTGGTAAATCAATTGTTTTTACAGTAGGTATTTCTATGAATATAAAATTATTTTTTAATAATTGTATCCAAGTTTTTTTTTGTGATAATAAGTCTAATTTTGGTAAATTTATAATTGTTATATTATTAGGATTTAAATTATTAATATATTTTTCTAATATATATTCTCCTGTTTTACTAATTTTTATGTTAGATATACGCAATTCAATTATTTTTTTATTATAAAATAATGATAATTCTTGATTTATTTTTAATAATTTATCCCACTGAAATAAGTAATCAATTGTTAAAATATTTCTTTCATGAAAACCATGATGTTTAATATGTTTTCGAATTTTATCAGAGGCTTCTTGTAAAAAAAGATATTCATTACTTGATATTGTATATAGTAGTGATAAATTTTTAGAATTTATAAGATACTTATCTAATAATTCTATATTTTTTAATAACATTTAGTGGTCCTATTTTATGAAAATAAATTATTAAATAATAATATTAACTAATTTGTCTGGAATTATAAAAAATTTTTTTGGTGGATGTATAAGATATTTTTGAATAGCCTTATCTTTTAATATAATTTTTTTAACAAAATCAGTAGTGTATTTTTTTTTTAAAAAAATATGTCCGCGAAATTTACCATTAATTTGAATAATTAATTTAATTTTTTCTTTTTCTTCTTTTAATGCAAGAGAATCAATTTGAGGCCAACGTGCATTTAAAATATCACCTTGTTGTATTGAATATTTAAATTCTTTCCATAATACATGGGTAATATGCGGGGCAATTGGATTTAGTGTTCTTAAAAATATAGACATACCTTCACATAGTATAGTATCGTTATTGGTATTTGTATTATTATCATACTTAGTATTCGAATTTATGCATTCTAATATATTAAATATTTTCATACATCCAGATACAACAGTGTTATATTGAATATTCTCCATATCCCTATTAATTTTTTGTAAAATTTTATAAATATTTCTACGAAACATTTTTTGATTATCATTTAATTTAATAATTGAAAAATTATTTGGAAAAATATTAAGATTAATAATATTAATTATTCTTGGGGCTAAAATATATGAAAAATTCCATACTCGATTTAAAAAACGATTAGCGCCTTTGATTCCAATATTAGACCATTCTAAATTTTGTTCTGGGGGAGCGCTAAATATTGTAAATAAACGAGTGGAGTCTGCTCCATAGGTATTTATTTGAATTTGTGGATCAATACCATTATTTTTAGATTTAGACATTTTTTCTATATTACCAATAATAACTGGTTTTTTATCTAATTTTAAAATCGCATGTATTGGTTTATTTTTTTTATCTAATGTAATCTTAATATCAGTTGGATTATACCATTTTTTTTTGTTAGATGAATTTTCTATCCTATAATAAGTTTTATTTAAAACCATTCCCTGCGTCAATAATTTAATAAATGGTTCATTAAATTTAATTAATCCAAGATTATACATAAATTTAGTCCAAAATCGAGCATATAATAAATGTAATATAGCATGCTCAATTCCCCCAATATATTGATCTACTGGCATCCAATAATTTATTTTATTATCATCAATCATGAAATTTTTTAGTTTTGGGGATGTATATCTCATATAATACCAAGAAGAATCAACAAAAGTATCCATAGTATCGGTTTCGCGATATGCTAATTTATTACATTTTGGGCAAAATACATGTAAAAATTTTTTATTTTCTTTAAGTAAATTGTTGTTTCCATTAGGGGTACATGTTTCCGGCAAAATTACTGGTAAATCTTTTTCTGGCACTGGAACTGAACCACAATTATTACAATAAATTATTGGAATTGGTGTTCCCCAATAACGTTGTCTAGAGATAGCCCAATCACGCAAACGATATATATTTTTTTTATTGCCTAGACCAAGTTTAATTAAATCAGTACTAATTGCATTAGTAGCTTCCTTATGAGACATATTATTATATTTTTTGGAATTAATACAGTAACAGTTTTTTTTATCAATATACCAATCTTGCCAAATTTTATCTGAGTAAATTTTATTTTTAATATTTATAACTTGTTTAATTGATAAAGAATGTTTTTTTGCAAAATAAAAATCATGTTTATTATGTGCGGGTACACCAATAGCTGCTTTTCCATAAGATTCTTCTATTATATAATTAACAACAAAAACTTTAATTTTTTTATTAGTGAAAGGATGTAGTACTTTTAATTGGGTTAATATACTTTTTTTTTCTAATACATTAGAATCAATATTATTATTTTTATATTCGGAAATAAATTTTTGTAATAATATGTTATTGTGTGCAGCAAATATAGCTAAAGGATGTTCCGGAGAAATTATACAAAAAGTTATTCCATAAATTATATCAATACGAGTAGTAAAAATCCATAATTTTCCTTTTTGTATTAATTTATTATTTTTTTTAGGATCTTTTATATTATGCAGAAAAGCTAAAAAAATACCTTTTGATTTACCAATCCAATTAGCCTGCATTAAGCGAACTTTTTTAGGCCAATAAGGTAATTTTTTATTAATATATTCAAGTAATTCTTCTGCATAATTAGTGATTTTCGCGTAATACATTGGTATTTTTTTTTTTTTTATAATTGCTCCAGATCTCCATCCTTTTCCATTAATAACCTGTTCGTTAGCTAGAACAGTTTTTTCTACTGGATCCCAATTTACTATACCGGTTTTTTTATAAATAATACCTTTTTTAAGCATTTTTAAAAATATCCATTGATTCCATTTATAATATTTTGGTGAACAGGTAATTATTTCACGAGACCAATCAATTGCTAATCCAAGAGAAGAAAGTTGCTTTTTCATATAAGAGACATTATCATATGTCCATTTAGCTGGAGAGATATTATTAGAAATTGCGGCATTTTCTGCTGGCATCCCAAACGCATCCCATCCCATAGGCATTAATACATTGTAACCATTCATTCTCATATAACGATACATTACATCATTTATGGTGTAATTACGCACATGCCCCATATGTAATTTTCCAGATGGATATGGTAACATTGAGCATGTATAAAATTTTCCATTAGGAAATCGTGTATCATTTTCAATAGCTTGATAAGCATCAATTTTATTCCAATAAAATTGAGTTGTTTTTTCTATTTCAATAGGATTATATTTTTTTTGCATAGTAATATTTATGTTTTAAATTAAAATGAGTTAAATAATTTTTTTGAAAAAATTCATGAAATTTAAAAGTTTTAATTTAAAAAAATTGTTTATCAGCCATATATGAACTACGGATCATTGACCCAACTAAAACATTTTTAAATCCTAGTTTATATGCTATTTTTTTAAATTTTTCAAAAAATTTTGGATGTAAATATCTGTGTACTGGTAAATGTAAGCGGCTTGGCATTAAATATTGACCAATAGTTAATATATCGATATTATGATTTCGTATATCGTGTATTACTGTTAAAATTTCCTCATCATTTTCACCGAGTCCAACCATAATACCGGATTTTGTTAAAATATTTGGATATAATTTTTTAAAATTTTTTAATAAATTTAATGAATTTTTATAATCTGAGCCAGGACGAACCTTTTTATAAAGTCGAGGAATTGTTTCTATATTATGGTTTATTACATCCGGCAATGATTTTTTAAAAATATTTAATGCGTAATTTATTTTATTACGAAAATCTGGTATTAATATTTCTATTTTAATTTCTGGAGATAGTTTTCGTATATGTTTTATACAGGAAACAAAATGAGAGGATCCACCATCATGTAAATCATCGCGATTAACACTAGTAATTACTACGTAATTTAATTTTAATTTATAAATAGTATGAGCTATTTTTTGAGGCTCCTCAGCATTTAATGGAGTTGGTCGACCATGAGAAATATTACAAAATTTACAACGACGAGTGCATATATTACCCATAATCATAAATGTCGCTATACCTCTTCCAAAACATTCTCCAATGTTTGGGCATGACGCTTCTTCGCAAACTGTAACTAAATTATTAGTTCGTAAAATATTTTTAGTTTTATTAAAGTGATTTATATTTGATATTGCTTTTACTCTAATCCAACTTGGTTTTTTTAATATTTTTATATTTTTATCTTTTATTAAATTCATTTTTTATTATTAATAAGAAGTATTATTTAAAAAATATTTTTTATATCCTGTAAGGAGGTATTTATTCTGAATAAAATTTA